>NZ_MQTZ01000002.1 GCF_001939115.1 Leptolyngbya sp. 'hensonii'
CCTGTTCCGCAAGGCCAAGGAGAATGCCCCCTGCATCATCTTCATTGATGAGATTGATGCGGTTGGACGGCAGCGGGGTGCTGGCATTGGGGGTGGCAACGACGAGCGGGAACAGACCCTGAACCAGTTGTTGACCGAGATGGATGGGTTTGAGGGCAATACAGGCATCATCATCATTGCGGCCACCAACCGGCCTGATGTGCTGGATTCAGCTTTGTTGCGCCCCGGTCGTTTCGATCGTCAGGTGACGGTGGATCCCCCCGATATTAAGGGTCGCCTGGAGGTTCTGAAAGTTCATGCCCGTAACAAGAAGTTGGCTCCCGAAGTTTCCCTGGAATTGATTGCCCGCCGCACGCCCGGATTTTCTGGTGCGGACCTGGCCAACCTGCTGAATGAGGCTGCGATTCTAACGGCCCGTCGCCGCAAGGAAGGCATCACGATGCTGGAAATTGATGACGCAGTCGATCGGGTCGTCGCTGGCATGGAAGGCACCCCCCTGGTCGATAGCAAGAGCAAGCGCCTGATTGCCTATCATGAAATTGGCCATGCGATCGTGGGCACCGTCATCCAGGCCCATGACCCCGTTCAGAAGGTAACCCTGATTCCACGCGGTCAGGCCCGAGGGTTGACCTGGTTTATGCCCAATGAAGATCAGGGTCTGATCTCTAGAGCCCAGATTCTGGCCCGAATTACCGGAGCCCTGGGGGGGCGGGCCGCCGAGGATGTCATTTTCGGGGATGCAGAAGTGACCACAGGTGCTGGCAGCGACCTGCAACAGGTGGCTGGGATGGCCCGCCAGATGGTAACCCGATTCGGCATGTCTGCTCTGGGTCCCCTTTCTCTGGAAAGCCAGCAGGGTGAGGTATTTCTGGGGCGTGATTGGATGACCCGGACCGAATACTCAGAAGAAATTGCCACCAAAGTGGATGGGCAGGTGCGGGCGATCGTCGATCAGTGTTACCAAGATGCCAAGCGCATCATGCAGGAAAATCGGACGGTCATCGATCGCCTGGTGGATCTGCTGGTGGAAAAGGAAACGATCGATGGGGATGAATTCCGTCAAATCGTGGCGGAGTACATCCCGGTTCCTGAGAAGGAACAATTCGCCCCGCAACTGTAAATTGGGTTTTGGCATCAATTGATTTGTCGAGTAGGGGCGTTGCATGCAACGCCCCTACTTGGTATATTGCCGGGTTGCTGTTACATTGTTTGAGGATTGTGACCCCATGTCTTGAGTGACCTGTGACCCATGGCTGATGCTTCCCTGCCACCGCTAATTCAACAGATGTTACAGCCGGATTTTTATCCCCATCCGGTGGTAGAACCGATCGAGCTGATTCAAACCCATGTCTCCTACGTTTTCTTAACTGGAGACTATGCCTACAAGCTGAAAAAGCCCGTCAATTTTGGCTTTCTGGACTACAGCACCCTGGAAAAAAGACAGCACTTTTGCCAGGAAGAACTGCGCCTGAACCAGCGGGGCGCTGCTGAACTCTATCTGGACGTTCTGCCCATTACTCAAACCGGAGACCAGTTTCACCTGGAGGGTACCACCGCCCCCGTAGAGTATGTCCTGAAAATGGTGCAGTTTCCCCAGGAGAATTTGTTGCTGGCTGTCTTCGAACGCAATGGGCTAACCTTCCAGCAGATGGAAGAACTGGGCCGACGAGTGGCCCAATTCCATGCTGTGGCGGAAACCAATGACTACATCCGCACCTTCGGTGAGATTTCCCAGATCCGGGCTGCTTTTGACGAGAATTATCAGCAAACGGAGATCTACATCGGAGGGCCTCAAACCCAGGCTCAGTTTGACGGCACTCGGGAATATACCGATCGTTTCTTTGCGACCCGTCAGTCCCTGTTTGCCGATCGGATGGCCCAGCACTTTATCCGCGAATGCCACGGCGACCTGCACCTCCGTAATATTTGTCTCTGGCACGATCAGATCCTGCTGTTTGATTGCATCGAGTTCAACGAGCCCTTCCGGTTTGTCGATGTCATGTACGATGTCGCCTTTACGATCATGGATCTGGAAGCCAGACAGCGGCCCGATCTGGGCAATGCCTTCCTGAATACCTATATCGAGCAGACCGGGGACTGGGAGGGGTTACAGTTATTGCCGTTGTACCTGAGCCGTCAGGCTTATGTGCGCGCTAAAGTCACGTCCTTTCTGCTGAATGACCCGGCAATTCCGGAGGCTGTTAAGCAGGAAGCCACCCAGGCAGCGGCCCATTACTATCATCTGGCCTGGAACTATACCAAACCTCGTGAGGGCTGTCTGGTACTGATGACGGGTCTTTCCGGTTCGGGCAAATCCACCACGGCCCGGAACCTGGCCCGCCGGATGAATGGCATTCACATTCGATCGGATGCGGTGCGCAAACATTTGGGCGGCATTCCCCTCCAGGAGCGTGGCGGGGACGACCTGTATACCCTGGAAATGAGTCAGAAAACCTATGGGCGCTTGCTCGAATTGGGGGTTGCTCTGGCCAGTCAGGGCTTCCCGGTGATTCTGGATGCCAAGTACGACAACCAGCCCCTGCGGTTGGAGGTGATTGGGGAGGCTCAGGTCCATCAGATTCCCTTGCATATCCTGCACTGTACCGCTCCCATGGAAGTCCTCCAGGAACGGGTTCGGCAGCGCACCGGAGATATTGCTGATGCCACCCTGGAGGTGCTGGCCCAGCAGTCTATGGATGTTTTCTCAGAAGTCGAGCAAGGATATGTCCGCACGATTGACACCACTCAGACTGTGGATGTCATCCTGTAGCGCCATTGCCTGTAATCTCCCTGTTATACGTGTTATACGTCCCATGCCATGTCGTTACCCTAGAGACATTCTCTGGAACGTCTCTAGGGCGACGATGATGAACCCTGTTGTTGCCAGTATTTGTAAGCTGCATAGGCCATCGTAACCACACCCGTGACGATCGCGGTTTCATCTACCTCAAACTGGGGATGGTGCAACGGATAATTGGGCCGATCTTTGTAACCCACCCCCAGGCGGAACATGGTACCTGGAGCATGCTCCAGGTAGAGGGAAAAATCCTCAGCCCCCAGGGACGGCTCCAGCAGAATCTGCACCCGATCGTGCCCCCAGGCTTCCGCCGCTGCCGCTTCCACAATCTGGGTCAGGGCCAGGTTGTTCTGAACCGAGGGTACTCCCCGCCGGTAGTTAACCTCGTACTTGGCCCCATAGGATTGACAGACCCCAGCCACAATCTGTTCGATCCAGGCTGGTAGTTGGGTTCGGGTATCTGGATGGAGCGATCGCACCGTTCCCTGTAAGCGCACCTGGTCGGCAATCACATTGGGAGCCCGCCCCCCATTAATCTGACCGATTGTCAGCACCACCGGGCGGAGGGGATTCTGGGTGCGACTGATGGCCTGTTGCAGAGTCGTCACTACCTGAGCGGCAATCCAGATCGCATCGGTGGCTTCATGGGGTCGGGCTCCATGACCCGATTCCCCAATAATGGTCATTTCCAGATCATCGGCAGCCGCTGTCAGTGCCCCATAGCGGATCCCAATCGACCCGGCTGGAATGGACGGGAACACATGCACAGAGAAAATGGCTCCAACCTGGTCCATGACGCCATCTTCCACCATCCAACCAGCTCCCTGGGCCACCTCCTCCGCAGGCTGGAATAGCAATCGCACATTCCCTGGCAGATCTTTCCCCAGTTGAGACAGAACCATGGCGGTTCCCAGCCCCACGGTGGTATGCACATCATGGCCACAGGCATGCATGACACCAGCCCGACGGGAAGCAAACTCCAGGCTGGTTCGTTCCTGGATCGGCAGCGCGTCCATGTCTGTTCGAATCGCCAGGAGGCGATCGTGGGCTCCCTCCTGAATCAGATCACCTACCACCCCCACTCGCCCCACCGCCTCCTGCACCCGCAATCCACAGGAAGACAGAACTCCGGCAACGTAGGCAGCGGTTTGATGCTCCTGACCGCTCAGTTCCGGATGGCTATGGAGATGACGACGGATCTCAATCAAGCGGGGAGCCAGGGTGGCGACCAGATCCTTAATACGACTGAGCATTATGTAACTGAAATAGGATTGTTATCCAGTTTACACAAGTTTACTGATTGGGTTTGTCCCGTGGTTCGGGCCTGACTGGGGCCAGAACTAGCAGACCATCTACCTGCTCCTTTTCAGCAGTCGTGAGACTGCTACCACTGATACTCCGAATGGTCCCCATCACCTGCCTCACTTCCGTTGCCCCCGGAAAAAGTCCCAACGGAATTAAGCTATAAATCCAGGACAGGGAAGCCCCCATATTGATATAGAAGTACCCCTCATTGGGGCTAGGAAAATCTGCCGTTGCCGTTTTGAAGGTATAGTCCTGGGTCAGGTTCCACAAAGGTTTGGGGACCAGATCAGCCATTGAGCCTGTGCCCAGGGCCACAATTAGCGTGTCCTGGCTAATCCAGGTATAGGCGAAGATGCTCTGGGACTTTTTCTTGTCGTCTTTCACGTCCCAACTGATTACCGTCTGCCCCCGCAACTTCCGGGCCACAGTTTTGATCTCCCCCTTGGATTTCACTCGGACGAACTCGTTCAACCGTTTCAGGGTCGTTTCTGCTACCGATCGCTGGCTGGTTGTCAGAATTAGGGCCGTACCCAGGTTGAGTTTTGGAAAGAACTCATTGAACACACTTTTCCGAGCCGGATAAAGCAGCAGGGCATAGTCCCCATCCATCCAGGCAAACAGGTCCCGATCCAGATCCAGACCAATGTTCTGGCGAGCGGCTTTGCGAAATTCACCCAGACTCTTTTTCAGCTCTGGATCCGCCTCGAACTGCTTGACAAATTTTTCCCATTGCCGTTTCAGGTTATAGCCCGTGGAGGTCAGATAGGTAATTGCCGGAATGCGGGTCAGAATCTGATCTTGCTGCGATGTTAACCCACTAGCCCGATCGGGTTGAGGTTTTTGAAAGTAAATGCTGGATTGGGTGCGGATTCCCTGGGGCAGTACCCAAACAAACCCCTCAACCGTACTGTATTCATCGGTTAGAAGCTGAAGTTGCTTTTCCAGTTCATCTCTGGAGGGCAGGGGAATAGGGGTATATTCCGGGTCAGCGGAGTTTTCAGGGGGAAGAAAATCAGAAAACTGGACGACCTCGGGAAAGTTCATGTAGAAGGACAGCAGGGACGGCTTGAACTGTGAGTGATTCAGAGTTTTCTGGAACAGAGGATTGGCCGTCAACCGGGAAGGCTGTTCCTGGGCGTCAATGAATCGCTCGATCGGAGCCGCAATATTGGTCATCACCACATAACCGGGGAAGCGAGCCACGACCAACCCCTCTTCAGGGAGTTCCCCCTCTGCCGGTGGCTTGTCTGGATCAGCCTCATCGGGCTCGGAGGAAGGTTGCTTCTCCAAGAGAGGTGGTTGGGCTGGGTCTGCCGGAAGCGGCGAGGGGGCTAGAGAGGGGTTGGGGGAACTTGGGAGCGATCGAGAGGGCAACGGTTTAACTTCGTCACGCCGAACTCCAGACTGAAATGCCAGCAAGGCCCTGGAGGAAGCGGGTTGCCAAAGGAAGCGGGGCACGGCCAAGAGTTGGGGCAGTAGAGGACGGCGAGTCTCGGTTTGGTTGGGTGGAGTGGGCTCCTCTGGAGGCTCCTCTGGTTTCCACTCCTGCAGAAGGATTCCCTTATAGCGACGTTCAATTGGGTTAGGAACATCCTTCTGAGCTGTTTTGAGGAAACTATCAAATTTCTGAAAGTCTTTCACCGGCACTAACAAGATGAAATTAGACTCCAGGGTTACGTCTTTGGCTCCTCCGGTGGGCAAGAGGGCCACCACAGCCTTGCCCTCTCCTAACCAATCTGGAATCTCCTTTAAAACCTCAAACTCTTCTGGCAAAGAAGTAGACTCCCCTGCTGCCAGACTGAAGAATGTTTCTATGATCGATCGCACCTCTGAAAAGAGTTGAAATCGATTCAGCTCACTCCAGGCTGATCCCGACGTGTTAATGGTAATGACTGCCGCCGTATTCTCCGGTAGATCGGTGATGGCCTGAGGATCGGATGTCTGAGCCAGCGTGCGGGAGGGAGAAATAAGAGTCCAGACTGGGGCGATCGCAAAAGCCGCTGCGATCGAGAGGGCAGTACGGTGCAGCAATTTAGTCCTACCTTGGTTTTTGGACACAGCGTAGCCGATCGTCACCAGTTTCGCAATTATTGCTGGACCAGTTCCGTATTGATTTCGTTGACGATGCGACGACGCAACTCAACCGATTCAGAGCGGGGTAATAAATCGAACACCTGGCGGAAAACATCATCCACCCGTTCGAAGGGAATTTTCCCTTTTTCATCCAGCACCACCTGGCCTGCCTGGTCGATCAGGACAGTCTGAGGCACTCGGCCCTTGTAATAAAATCCAGGATCCTGGGGACTGTACTTCACATCCGGCAGGAGAGAATCACTCGAAACGGGGATGAAGTTGGCAGCTCGACCGTAATAGGCTTGGAGCTGGGAGATAACACCTGAATATTCCTTACAGTCGCGACTATCTTCGGTATAGAACATGAGCAGGGCTGGCTTTTGGCGCTTCAGAGACTCTGCCAGGCTAATTCTGGGCGGAACCAAGGATCCGTTTCCGGCGTAGAGCGCAAAAATATTGCCATCGAAGTGATCATCGTGTAACCCGGCCTGAGCGGGAAGAACACCGGCAACGAGAGAGGTGAGCAAGAGAACCAGAATCAGGGTCAGTCTGAACAGCGGCTTCCACCAGGACAAAGACATACAGGTGCGACTGAATCATCAGTAACGTTACAGACTGTAGTCTACCGTAAATGGGCCAGACAATAGCTAGACCTTTCCCCCTCCAGCCCCCCTTCCAGGGACGATCGCCCGTCCAACCTGTTCTGGGGCTGCAGGTAGCTGCCTCGGCGGTCCAAGCCACTGCAGGATCACGGAGAGGAAGGGGCATTGGGATGGGTCATCACCAGGTTTTTAAGCTGTGCAGGTACTGCCGGGTGGTACATGATCTCTTGCAAGATCTGGGGCGAAGCCTGGGGATGTTGGGCAATCCGTTCCCAAAGAATAAGGTCAACCTGCTGCCCTGGTTCAGATTCGATCAGTTGCGCCAGGATCGACGCAGAAGTATGGGGATGCTGAGCCAAACTGCGGCGAATCGCAGTCCAATCCAGAGAAGGATAGAAGACTGCATTTTGTTCCAGCAATGCCAGCTTTTCCAGCGTCTGCTCTGAGGTGTTGGGATGCTCAATCAGGCGGCAGTAGGTAAGGCTGCGATCGGGGGAGTGATGTTTCTTCAGTGAAAACCTCAAGTCGGATACCTGATCGAAGATCCAGTCCAATGCATTGCCGGAAAGGTGGGCATAGGGAGAGAACCTGGAGTTCAGTAACATGTAAAAATCTGGGTCATCGGTCAGTTCTAGCTCAAAAATTCGGGGCAATTGGTCTAAAATCCCTCGCGTGACATGGGGGTGAGAGAAAAGCTGCAATCTGAAATACTTCCCCAAGGGGCCTTCGGCGATCTGTTGCAGGATAGGGGCCGGAGTACCGGGATTTTGTACGATCGCCCCCAGAACCTGCTGGGCTTCTTCTCGCCACTTTTGCCAGTTGCTCTGGGAACCCGCATGGGGTAATTTCTGATACCGCTGAACTGCTCTTTCCACAAGGGAAATTGGGATTTCTGGCAACCCAAGCAGGCTCATCAGAGTGGCCACAGGGATTTCATCAATCAAGTTGGGATGCTCCAACCAGAGTAGGGAAAATACAGGGTTATGCAAAAGCTGCCTGGGGAACTCAGCCCCCAGGTTAAACAAAATATCACGAGGGGTCTTGGGATTCTCGATAATGATTTGCCGCACCGGAGGACAACCCAAACCCAGTTCTCGCAGGAGATCAGGCGGAGTTCCAGGATTCTGGGCAACGAGGCAGGCCAGTTCAAAACTTTGATGGGCCAGAGATCGCAACAATTTAGGAGAAGTTGTCGCATCAGCCGCTTGCTGTTCACGGGTGGGATACATAGGGCAGTAGGGAACGACGATTCACATTTCTGTGAAGTTGTATCTCCAGGCCGAGTGGAGTTATGCAGAACCTGCTAAGTCTTTCAAAGAAGCCATTGCATCGGGGTCCAAGGCCCAGTATTCTCAACCAGAGATACCTTTCCATCCCAGTTCCATGAAAAAACTCCTCAAAGGTCTCCACGAATTTCAGACCCAGCACTTCAGCCGCTATCGAGACCTGTTTGAACAACTGGCCGAGGGCCAGACCCCCAGAATTTTGTTCATTACCTGTTCCGATTCTCGGATTGATCCCAATCTGATCACCCAGGCTGAAGTTGGAGACCTGTTCGTGATTCGCAATGCGGGCAATATTATTCCACCTTTTGGCTCGGCTAATGGGGGGGAAGGTGCTGCGATCGAATATGCCATCCATGCCCTGGGGATTGAACAGGTGATTGTTTGTGGGCATTCCCATTGCGGGGCCATGAAGGGGTTGTTAAAACTGGATACCCTCTCAGCCTCCATGCCGTTGGTTTATGAATGGCTCCAGCATGCTGAGGCTACCCGACGCCTGATTCAAGAAAACTATGGGGATTATGTCGGAGAAGAATTGCTGGATGCCACGATCGCTGAAAACGTCTTGACCCAAATTGAGAACCTCCGCACTTATCCGGTCATTCGCGCCAAACTGCATCGGGGAGAGATCTTCCTCCACGGTTGGGTGTATCGGTTTGAAACCGGAGAAATCCTGGCCTATGATGCCGCCCGTCAGGATTTTGTCGCTCCCTACAGCCAGCTTGCTACAACCTCTGGTCTGGGTTATGTCCTGCCCAAGCCTGAAAAGCTGTCCCGCTCCTGGATTTCACCTGAGCAGGCCGATCGGATTTATCGCGGGTCTCAAGCTTGAACCTCCATATCTATGGATATGGATACAATCTATTCTTACAAACTGTAGGGAGTGGGATGCATGGATCTTCAACTTCTCTAAGAAGTTGGAGATTTGTTGCAAGAGGTTGGAGATCTAAGCAGTTACTCCAGTTCACACTGTGACGACGATCGCGATACGGATTTAAAATCAGTGATTTAGAACCTGCTAGTTAAAGAATTTAGGAATAATTAAAATTCCTTCGAATCTGCTCAGATGAGCCTTCTGAAGTCGATCGAAATCTCTTTTGATATGGGGGAGTTTAATTCTGCTGAAATAGTGCCATTTAAGACAGAAGGGCGTATCCTGGTACTAGTTTAAAGCTATAGGGAATTTTAACGATATAACTCCTACGGATAGCGCATCTACACCGAAAGAGCATCGAACTATTTGCCACCAGGGTGAAGGTTGAATATTAATGTCGCAGACAGGCAATCAACCCAACAATTTTGGAAGTCATTCTGTCAATGAGGAGGCTCGAATCGTAGAGAGCACCCTCAAGGGGATGACCCGTGAATTAAAGACGCTGCAGCAAAATGTTTTGTTGCAACTCAATCAAGATATCAACCGACTTCAAGCTGAAAAAAATCGTCTGGTTGATGAAGTTGAGCATCTGAGATCTGAACAACAAAAATTACAGGCGCAACAGGCTCAATCCCTCTCGCGCCGAGATGCAGCTCAGCAACAACTTTGGGCCAAACAACTGGCTCAGGTGCTGGCGATTCATCTACAGGAATTGCTGAAGCAACGCTTGGATGAGATGGCCCAATCCTATCGGCACGCTAATGGGGGTTCCCCGCCCAGCCTTCAGCCTTCTTCCTCCACCAATGGCTATAGCGATAATGCGTATAAGCTGCTGGCTTCCCTGGATGCCACCTTCAGCTCAACTTTTAGAACTCTGCAGCAGGAGCTGAATAGCTATCAGAGTTCTCTGTCAGAACAGTTGAACCAGATGCACAGTATGGAGCAGCAAGGGACAACTATTCTGGAAGCCCTGGTGGCCCGTCTGCGAGAGCAACTCGAAGCTGAAACCCGCAGACTACAGTCCGAAATGGTCTACCGCACCAATGGTTACGGGCAACTCACGACCGGAGAGAGAGTTGAGAGGCCGTCCTCTAGTTGGGGATCAACATCATCCCTACCATCCCAAACCTCTTTTTCCCCTCCTTCTGTTGTCCCATCCCCTCCGTCCTCCAGACCCGCTCCTCCCCGGACGGAAGCCAAACCGAAGCCGATGTCCCAGATCAACCTGGGGGTCATCATGATATTGCTGTCCACCCTGGCGTTGTCCGTGCACAATGTGGTGGTTCAGATTCTCGGTAGTAATAATCAGTTGTTGGGCCTGATTGCAATGGGGGGGTATATCAAACCCAGCCTGGGCAATTCTCTTATGACCCTCTGGGTGCGAATGTTGGTGGTGGTCCCCCTGATGATTGTCATTGCTGGGGTGCTTTATCCACCGGTCTGGAAAGACATCAAGCGATTCTTATTAATGCGCGATCGTCGCCCTCTGTTTATTGTGGCTGGGAGTGGTGCTTTCTTGTTTCTCTCCCAGGTGCTGATTTATATCGCGATTCCTATTCTGGGGCCAGGAGTGGCTGTGACCATTCTGTTCATGTATCCCATTTTAACCGTCCCTCTGGCCTGGGTTTTCTTTGGCGATCGACCGACCCTGCTCCGGCTCGGGGTGATGGCGATGATCACAGCGGGTGTGGTTCTGGCTGCCCTACCCAAGATTCAAAGGGGAGGGGCTCCCGCGCTGCAGGCGCTGTATGGGCTGGGATTGTGGACTGCAATCATCTCTGGAGTGGCCTTTGCCCTCTACTTGATTTTCATGCAGATGGGCTTTAAGAAGTTGCATCCGGTCCCGGTTAGTTTAGTTCAATTTACAACCATCTTCATCCTGACCAGTCTCAGCCTGATGGTAGATTTACCCTCTGATCTGAAACCCCATGTGCTGGATCTACCTGGTTTTCTGGTCAGTTGCTTGGTTCTGGGTGTCCTGACTCTGGCCGGATACCTGCTGAATAATTTCGGAGTCCGTTATATGGGAGCTGGACCTGCTTCCATCATTGCCTCCAGTGGTCCAGCCCTGACTGCCATCCTGGCTTTTCTGCTGCTGCCCAATAGTATTAATAATCGGATCTGGCCGATCCAGATTATTGGGATTATCCTGGTCACGTTGGGAGTCACAGCCTTGAGTTTTGAGCGCATGAAAAACCAGGCGAAACCGGCTAAATAAAAGATCCAAAAATCACACCATAGAGGCGTTCCATGGAACGCCCTATTGCATTTTCTGCCGGATAAATCCGACGATCTGGTTCACCTGTTTCTTCAGTTCGCTCACTTCTGCCTGCAGTTTGACATTGGAGGTCGTGAGGGCGTCTACCTGAGCCTGCAGGAGTTTGACCTGCTCTGGCAGATCTGATGAGATAGGGGGTTGGGACGTTGGGGTTGCCGTTGGTGGAGCGGTTGGGGTTGCCGTTGGTGGAGCGGCAGTCGGTGGAGCCTGTCTGGCTTTTACCTTCGCCATCGCCGATCGCACAGATTCTACCAGCGTCTTCTGCTCAAAGGGTTTCTCGATACAGGCATAGTAGTCAAATAGATCGGGTACCTTCTGTAAAACTTCTTCTTTGCGCCCAGTCATCACAACGATCGGGATACTGTGCAATTCCGGAAGGGCACGGACCTTCTGTAAGACTTCCCAGCCATTCATTCGCGGCATAAAAAAGTCCAGCAGCACAAGATTCGGGTGCTCCTGACAGATCAAACTGAACCCCTCAACACCATCTGCGGCCTCAGTAAACTCAAACTTGTTCTGAGGCAGGAGTTCTTTAACCTGCATCCGCACCATGCGGCTGTCATCTACAATCAGAATCTTAGGTAGCACTGCTCTACTTCGGCAACGATTAGTTCAGGATACTAATTCACTATAGTTTGAGATGTCGATTTCGTCTCTGTTCTGATCGGGATCGAGCTAAGGCAGTACAATCTCATTGAGTAAAGAACATCGTTAGCATGTCGGATCAGGTAGTCGCAGGCCGATTTCAGTTACGCCAGCAGTTAAAAAAACGAGAGGGTCAGCGTACCCTCCTGGCCTATGACCAATGGACCCAGGAATTTGTCATTCTCAAGTTCCGCTTGTTTGTTCCTGATCTGCCCGAGGAGACTCTGGCTCGTCTGGAACGAGATTCAGAAATTCTGAAGACGCTCTATCATCCGTCTATTCCCGCTTATCTAGATTATTTTACGATCGACCTCCCGCCAGCCAGGGCATTTGTGATTGTGCAAGAGCAGGCTGAAGGGAAATCCCTACGGGAACATCTGGCTACGGGACGCCTGTTTACCGAACTCCAAGCACGCCAAATTGCCAGGGCCATCCTGGATATTCTGGCCTATTTGCATGGCCTGCCAACCCCGGTTATTCACCGCAACATCAAGCCCAGTAATATCCTGGTGGGGGATTGGGCCGAGGAAATTGCCTGCCCTGCTGGTGTGTTCCAACAGATGAGCCCGCTCTACCTGATTGACTTTGGGGCACTTCAGGCTCCTATCATGCCAGAGGATACCAGTTCCACCATCATGAACAGCTATGATTACATGCCTCCAGAACAATTTGCTGGCCGGGCTGTGATGGCTTCTGACCTGTATGCCCTGGGGATCACGCTCATTGATCTGGTCACCCAGGTCAGAATTTCGGAACTTCCCCGGAAAGGGCAGCGAATTTTGTTTGAACAGGTGGTGACCACCCTCAGCCCTGGCTTTACTGATTGGCTAAAACGCATGACCGAACCCGATCTGCCCTTCCGTTTTCCGAATGTTCAGATCGCCCTGAATACGCTAGAAAAATTACCGTAAAAAATTCTCTGGCGCTGGCTGAATTGATGCATCTGGATGTCTGGCGCAATGAAGTTTATACTGATTCCGACGATCGGATAACTGTGCGAAGAACATGCTGGAACCATTCAGCAGTGGATTAATGGCTTTGTGGTTAAGTGTTGCAGGGGGTTCGGATTCCATCAGTCAGGATGACCTGGCTGCATCGTGGAATACTCCGACTGTGCTTCTATCCGGTACGCCGGATCTGGCGGCGCAGGCACTGGTGAATCAATATCTGGCTGGTTTGGGCACCAGGGGGCTTCCAGCCTCTGATCAGGGGTTGTGGATTCAGTCGCAAGCAGGTCTATTAGCGGCGCACCAGGGCAGCACCCCCCTTTCGGCAGCCTCCCTCACGAAAGTAGCGACGACTCTAGTCGCTTTGCACACTTGGGGCACGGAATACCAGTTTGAAACTCGGGTCAGTGGGACAGGGCCGATCGAGAATGGGGTGTTGCAAGGGGATCTGGTCATTGAAGGGAGTGGGGATCCGTTTTTTGTCTGGGAGGAGGCCATCGCTCTGGGAAACGCCCTCCAGCAACTGGGGATCAGACAAGTCACGGGCAACCTGGTCGTGATTGGCAATTTCTCCATGAACTATGAAACCAGTCCCCTCAAATCAGGGCAGTTGTTAAAACAGGCGATTAATTCCGGGCTCTGGCCCGGCGAGGCAGCAACTCAATATCAGGGGTTACCTCCAGGCACACCCAAACCAGGACTCGTGGTGATAGGGGCCGTCAAACTCGCAAAAGTTCCTCTGCCAGAACAGTCTTTGCTGATTCGCCATCGATCGCTGCCCCTGATTCAGTTGTTGAAACTGATGAACACCTACAGTAACAATGCCATGGCCCAGTCTCTGGCAGAGTCTTTAGGTGGGGCCCAGGTGGTTGCGCGCAAGGCAGCCGTAATTGCAGGGTTTCCACCCCGGGAAATCAGTCTGATTAATGGGTCGGGATTGGGGCCGGAAAACCGTATTTCTCCTCGGGCTGTCTGTGCAATGCTGGTGACGCTCGATCAGATCTTGCGTCCGTCTCTACCCATTACCAAGCAACCGACCTATACGATCGCAGATATCTTTCCAGTCATGGGGCGGGAACAGGGAACCCTCATAGACCGCAACATCCCGAGGGCTGCTGTCGTCAAGACTGGAACCTTGTGGAATGTCAGTGCTTTGGCAGGGGTTCTATCGACACAGACCTATGGCCCCATCTGGTTTGTCGTGATTAATGGTGGGGACAATGTGGAAGGCTTCCGCAAACAGCAGGATGGGTTGCTGCAAAGTTTACTCCAGCAATGGGGTATGACAGAGCAAATACCGGTGGGGATCACGCCTCAGAACAGTGCGCATCAGGATCGATATCGTCTGGGTTCTCAGACTCGAAATGAACGGGTCTCTAAGGAACAATCTCCGTAACGACGTTACCACCACTGATGACGATCGTCTGTTCCTGCAGCCGACCCAGGGCTCTGGGGCCAATGAGGCTGAAAGGGGGGCTAACCTGACGATAAGAAACATTTCCCTCGGCCAGAAGTTCTTGAGTCGGGATCGCCCAGGTTAAGGTGTCAGCCTCTAACTGGCTCTGGTTGACACCGATGACCCGAACTCCACCAACCAGGTAGAACACCTGTGGTTTCAGGTCAAACTGCCCCTGACTGGCGGTCAAGGTAACCTGCTGTTCCCGATGGACAATCTTGAGTGGTTTTTCTGAGATCACGGTCTGACGGCCCAGATTCCAGGTCAGCACTGCCCCATTCACTGTGACTGGGGGATCAACCAGAGTGAGTTGAACCTCCTGACTGACCGTTGCTGTTTTGGCTTTCAGATCCACAACAGCCTTTTTTCCCGTAATCCGATCTGTGGGAACCTGTTTCACCAAGCGATCAATCTGAATGGGTTGATCCGTGGTTACCAACTGCTTGGGTAATTGCCACACCAACTTCTCAGCTTGTAATCGTAGAGTCGGTTCTTTCACCACTGCAATCACATTGCCCACCAGTTCCAGACGACGCGATCGGCTGTAAGCCCTTGCTTCTTTAGCAGAAGCCTGCACCTGAGGATGGTTTCCCTTCAGATCCCGGCGCACGATTAACAAATCCTGCTTGGGTATCCATTCCAGTTCCTGACCCTTTAGGGTCGCCCCATCCTGGACCATGGTGGCCGTAATTTCCTCTTTTAAGAAGATCTTCTGCCCATCCTGTTGGACCTCTCCCTGTTTTGCTTTAATGCGGAAGACCAATTTCCCATCTTGAAAGAGTTCCCCTGAAGGATCCTGAATCTTGGCAATTTTCTTGTCGTTACTGTATCGGGCTTGTTTGGCCTTCACCCGCCAGAGAAGCCGACCCTGCTCATCAAACTGTTGCAGGGTTACATCTTTGAACGTCAATCGACTATCCCTGATCAAAGTGCCGGTGTCTTCATCAACCGATTTTTTATCGGTCAAATTGCCACAACCACTGACGATCAGACTCAGGATCAAATATAGGGGCAGGAAACGCGCCACAACCAGACCTATCTCTGATCCTCGTCTTCAACCACCCCGATCCCCGATAGGGGCCGATAGGTGTAGTTTTGACGAGGTGTTTTCTGAATGTCTTCTTTAATGCTGTCCAGGTCGATATAGCGATCGGATACGTTAATTAAGCTATCACTGGTCATGGAACGCAGGCTGACTACCTCAACCCGCACCCCCCGATAGCTGACCGCATCCACAGCATAGGCTAGATCCCCGTCTCCGCTCACCAGAACTGCCGTGTCGTAGGAGCCAACCAGAGCCATCATGTCCACGGCAATTTCCACATCCAGGTTGGCTTTCTTGGAACCATCCGGAAGTTGGACCAGATCTTTTGAGATGACCCGGTAACCGTTGCGCCGCATCCACAGCAAAAATCCCTGCTGCTTCTCGTTGGTTCGATCCACGCCTGTGTAGAAGAAGGAGCGTAAAAGCCGGGAACCAGCGGTCAAACGACAGAGAAGCTTGGTGTAATCGATTTCGATCCCCAGTTGCAAGGCTGCATAAAACAGATTGGATCCATCAATGAAAATGGCTACCCGTCCACGATTCTCCAGAACTTGTTCCGGTGTGAATATAGGGGAACTAACCGGTTCAGAATTATTTAACATGATTATTATCCTCTCTTATTATCAAAAATCTGATGGGGGCTGAAGTTAGCAAGTACAGCATTTATCTTGAATTAATTTTCAACATTAGGCTCCTTCAGCTCTAGCTTCAGGAATACCGGCTGGGGATCACTCAACGCTTGCCCTGCGGGTAACATTCCCCAAGTGGAATGGTTCCTGAATAACGGTGGCAGTGTCTTATCTTCCAGATCGACAGCAAAGCCCAGTTGCCGGTAGATAGCATTGCTGGTAGTTGGAATAATCGGTGAGAGGAAATAAGCGGCCAATCGGACTGCCTCTAAGACAGAATACAATACCCACTCACCTACCGCTTGCTGTCCTTGCTTGAGCAGAGTCCAGGGAGCCTGTTCATCCACAAATTTGTTGCCCGTTTTAACCAGTCCCAAAACCTCTTCACAAACTTGATGGAAGGCCAAAACATTATAAGCCCGAATAATTCGATCCCCGAGACCTAGCCCGATCTGTTTCAATGGATTATCGATGCTGATATCCAGTTCCACAAAGGCGGGAACCTGGCCATTGCAGTACTTATGGGCCAGTTTTAGAATTCGGTTTAAGAGATTACCCAGATCGTTAGCCAGATCGGCATTCACAATATTGACAAAGCGGATGGCGCTGAAATCTCCATCCCGGCCAAACTCAATTTCTTTCAGCAAATAGTACCGAATAGCGTCAGAACCATAGTGCTCAATCAGTTCAAATGGGTCGATCGTATTGCCCAGACTCTTCCCCATTTTTTGACCATCTTTGGTTAAGAATCCATGACCAAACACCTGTTGCGGCAGCGGCAAGTCAGCAGACATTAACATAGCAGGCCAATATACCGCATGGAAGCGCAGAATGTCCTTGCCAATCAGGTGCAGGTTAATCGGCCACCAGCGAGCCAGTGCTTGATCCAATCGGGGATCACTCTCCTCATCCAGGAGGGCTGTGACATAACCCAGCAACGCATCAAACCAGACATACAGGGTATGCCCGGGATCAACGGGCACTGGAAACCCCCAATCCAGATTGACTCGGGAAATTGAAAAATCCTTTAATCCCTGACTAACAAAGCTGAGCACCTCATTCCGGCGGATCTCAGGTTGAATGAAGTCCGGTTGATCCTGATACAGGGCCTCCAGTTGATCCTGATATTTGGAAAGCCGGAAGAAGTAGTTTTGCTCATCGCGCCATTCTGCCTCCCGATTCGTGTGAATCGCACAGCGGTGGCCCGCCAGAAGTTCTCGTTCCTCTTTAAACTCCTCGCAGGAGACACAGTACCAGCCCTGTTGTTGACTGAGGTAAATATCTCCCTGTTCCCAAACCCGGGTAAAAAATTCTTTAACAATGGCTTCGTGCCGAGGAGTGGAGGTGCGACTGAAGCGATCGTACTGAATATTCAATTTCTGCCAGAGCGCCTTGAACCCGGCTGCCACCTCATCACAGTGTGCCTGGGGAGATAGCCCTCGACTTTCAGCCGTTCGCTGAATCTTTTGACCATGTTCATCGGTGCCCGTGATTAACAACACAGACTTACCCTGAAGTCGGTAGAAACGGGTAATTGCATCGGCAGCGATCGTCGTGTAGGCGCTCCCAATGTGGGGTAAATCATTGACGTAGTAAAGAGGGGTTGTAACAGCAAACCTGTCTTTGTTTGCGTTTTCACAATTTTCTGATGAGTTCATTAAAACGACAGCGCTCTCATACGTGCTCAGGATGCTTTCAAATAATGCTCGAAGCTTAAAAAGTTATAGACAATTTAACAATCACCAAATCACCATTAGGATGGCAGGGAAGGAGGGCCTTGATCTATACAAGAAATGGCACAATCGACAAACTATAGCTCTGTTTCAAGCAGCAAGTAACTGAATTCAAAGCGATTGACCTGCATTAGCGGTCTGTCGCTGTTAGGTTTCTGTTACTAATTTTACAGTTAAGATTCATAGCTAGTATTCACAGCAATTTCTTAAAACTAACACTAACATCTAGCTCTCACCGCCAATTCGTTAACAGCTCTTGCTTTGAGCTGGAATTGCCCCAATCATCTTTTGTTCTTATCTCAACTTTTGTATTCACTCATTAAATTGCTTTAACTTATTCACACGATTAACTCAGCTTATTTACACTTCAAAGTGCCCGATCTTAATCTCAGTCTATGACCTTAACCCTATAGCCTGAATAGATCAGGGGGGTAGTGTTTGTATCTTAATTCTTAAGTCGATCGTGTAAACAGGCTATTCAACAACAGTCTAACGAAGGGATGTGATAATTGCTACCTTTGGGAAAGAGAGGCCTTTCCGCCAAAGCACGATTGAAATTCCGGAATTGGGGATGTCAAATTTGCTCTCTGACTCTGTAAACCTCCTATCTAATACGGCTGATGGGAGCAAAAGTGATACATCAGTAATCTTGATTGCACTCCACATCGTAACGGTTCTCTCAAGGGTAAAAGTTTAGAAATTTCTTAAGCTCCAGAAGGTTCAAGAAGGGCTGAACGCCATGAAAATCTGCCACCAAAACTACCTATTCATCCGGATCGGGCCTTGATCCAACGGACATTAGAAACCGCGCAAATGAGGGCACATCCTTCCATAAAAAGGAGCATAAAAATGACTCTGGGTGTGGAAGAATGCCCCCTTTCCTGAACCCTCTTCCTGGCCCAGCCTGCGTTGCGCTATCCACCCAACTCAGATTTTAGGTTGAAAAGGTTAAGCAATGTTAAGGTATCAGAAGACCTCTTTTCTGATTCATGCCCTCGGACACCTCTTTGCAACTTTCTCACTGGCTCCTTGCCGCCACCGGAACACGCCTGTTTCTCTGTCATGAGAATCGCATTCCTGCGGCAGGGCCTCTACTGGTGATCAGCAATCATCGAAGTTTTATGGATGCCCCCTTGTTAATGACTGCGATTGGGCGTCCGATTCGATTTGCTTGCCATCACTACATGGGGCAGGTACCGATCTTGAAAGAGATTGTCGTGGAGAAGTTGGGCTGCTTTCCCCTGGCTTCTCTGGAAAATCGGCAGCGCAACTTTTTCCAGCAAGCCGCTCAACTCCTGCAAGCACAGCAGGCAGTTGGGGTGTTTCCGGAGGGGGCAGAGCCCATGCTCCATTTGACCAGGCCAAATCAGGTAGGAGACTTCCAGCGGGGATTTGCCCATCTGGCTTTACGGGCTGCTGTTCAAGATTTGGCCATTTTGCCGATCGCTATTGCTGTGACAGAAGAAGAGCTTCTGTCCTCCTTTCCCGTCCGCTGGCTGAGCTTATTCGATCCTTCAGAACCCCTGTTTATTCAGGATGGCTGGCATCCAATGGTGGTTTACAAACGAGTTCAGGTCCTGATTGGGAAACCTTTCTGGATCAAGTCTTCTCTACAAAAGGACTATCAAGGAAAGGATGCCAGAACATTGGTCACCGATCTAACAGAATATTGTCGCTCGGAAGTTTGTAACTTGATTGCCCAAGGCTATTACTAACGGAACATGCTACCGCTGAAGAATGAAGTTTGTTTCCTGGCCCCTGAGACCCTGAGACCTGACTATCCCCTGTTTGTGTTTCTACCGGGAATGGATGGCACAGGGCAATTATTAAGACCCCAAACGATTGGGTTAGAAGCTGCTTTCGATGTTCGTTGTTTATCCATTCCAGCCGATGATGTGATGAGCTGGGATGGGTTGACAGAAAGTGTCCTTCGTTTAGTGAAGGTGGAACTGAGCCAGAAGCCTGCCGGATTACCGGTTTACCTGAGCGGGGAGTCCTTTGGAGGATGTCTGGCTCTGAAATTGATCTTGAAGGCTCCAGAATTATTTGATCGTCTGATCTTGATTAATCCCGCTTCTTCTTTCAGTCGCAGATTTTTGACCCACTGGGGATCACAAATCGTGCCGCTGTTCCCAGAACCTTTCTTCAAAATGGCCTCGATCGGCTTCCTGACCCTTCTGGCTTCCCTGGAGCGGATGAAGGCAGACGATCGGGAAGAGTTGATCAAAATCACCCAACTTGTGCCTCAAAAAACATCGGTCTGGCGTATGGCGCTCCTGCGGGAGTTTTATATCAATCCAGAGCGCTTGCGCCATATCTGCCAACCGACCCTGATTATTGCCAGTCTCCACGATCGTCTTCTCCCATCTCTGGAAGAGGCCCGATATCTGGTTGGTAACCTGCCCACGGCCCAGGTTGCTGTCTTGCCAGACAGCGGCCACGCCTGTCTTTTGGAAGCAGACGTTAACCTTTACGAGATCCTGAAAGCCCAGGACTTCCTCCATCAGGCTGTTTCAGTTTAGATCTATCTGGACATTGCAGGGGTTCGGCTGGGCTTCCCTCACGGGCTGGGTAGGGTAGGGACTTGACGAGGTTCCCCGCCACAGTAACAGTTACCCTGACAAAAAACAGGGGTATCAGACGGTTATCAGCCTATTAGGCGTGAGATTCAAGGGTTGTAATGATCATTTCCAGGTAGGAGCGGGTAAGACCACTGCTAATCGCAGGGAGCGCACTGTTGATGGCATCTTGTAAATAGCGATAGGCTGCCGTGCAGTGAGTCGTTTTTTTGTGCGCCATCAGAATGGTGTCTAACCAGGACATCATCTGCTCTTTGAAGAAAACCTCATCATCCCGCAAGATTGACAGGGCAACGTAGCGCAGAACCTCAGTCATGTCATACTTACACCGCTGACCATGGCTCTGGATTAACTCCGGATAGGTCTGGGCCAGATGCCGCAGCGCCTGTAAAACCAATTTGTCACTGAGGTCTCGTAATTGTTGATATGTTGCCAGACGAGTGGAATAGGTTTGAAGGTATCGCTCCAGGGGTTCGAGACCCCTCGCATCCAGATACTGACCGTCTGCCTCCAGGATTTTCTTTTCCAACTGCTGGTTAAATGTATGCATAAATTTGCACGATGGATAACTTGGGTGACTGTTGTCAGCTTGCCCGGACAAAAAAAATTGCTCAACAAGCTGATGCATTTCTTAACGCGAAACCCGCACATAACTTAATGATCCCCGGATTTGGCCCTCCATCAGCCCAAGACTCCAATCAAAAAACTGACACATGGGACACATTTTATGAAGTAATTCAATGTAGGATGAAGAAGTGTTAGGAGTGAGTAAAAATGACTAGTAAATTGTTGGCCCCTGAACGTCCAGTTAGCACTGTCGGTGTTAGCGTGAACAATGGCTCCCATCGTAGCGATCGGCTGGTTGAGTTAACCAAATCTCTCTACAAAACAGATCACCAGCTTGAGTTCATGCATCTCAGAGCTGAAGCTGAAGCCCTCCTCCAGGAAGTTCAGGTGATGAAGCAGCAGCGCCTCTCTCTGACTATCTCTTTATCCGATCAAAACTAGAGATAACGTCTGTCTTTTATCAGCTTGGCTTTCGATGGTGATGCTGTAGAGCCGATTGGGACAGCCCTCTAGCGGTTCGAGTTAAGCTTACGATGAAGTCAAAAATTCAACCGGCATCTCAAAAAGTTCTACAAGTTGCAAAACGCACCAAGCTGTTATCAGATCACTCCTCCAATGCGTCGGTTGATTTGTTTGATGCGTTGTTTTACCTGGCAGGTTAACGGCGATCTAGCCTGTGCAAATCTCTTGGGATCGAGCAAAACCAAAATTTCCTGGGGGTGAGATGAACCAGATTCAATCTCATCCCCTTTTGTTGTCAAGCTATTGTTCGCAACAATAGCTTTTGCAGGGGGTAGTGGACTGTTGCTCCAAATCCCTAAGGTCGAGCTTAAACCTCAGGTATTAGTCTGCCCAGCCTACATCCAACTTTGAGTTACTTGATCGAGCTGGCCCGATCGGACGAGAAAAGGCATGGGGCATGGGCGATCTGA
The DNA here is from genome assembly GCF_001939115.1 of Leptolyngbya sp. 'hensonii'. Classification (GTDB taxonomy): domain Bacteria; phylum Cyanobacteriota; class Cyanobacteriia. The sequence goes on from NZ_MQTZ01000002.1 coordinate 21,746, forward strand.
CTGGAGGAGCCAGCGCAACTGACATGGACTTGGCTTGACTTTGTTCGGCTGACCTGGCCTTACTTTGCTCGGTCAGGCTCAAAATAGCCTGTCCAGCCTTATCCAGATCAGCCTGTAATTTCTGAGTCAGGGCCGTTTGAGCCTGTAGTTGCGATCGGGCTGCCGTCAACTCCTGCTGCAATGATTCCTCCCTCTTCTGAGCTTGCTGTACCGCAGCTTGCAGATCGGCAAGCTGGGTTTCCAGCATAGACTGAGCCTTGAGCTGAGATCGAACGGCGGCGACCTCCTGTTGCAAGGTTGCCTCCCGTTCCTGAAGCTGAAGCAACGTTGCTTGCAGCGCTGCGAGTTTGACCCCTTCATCAGGAGGTGCAGGACTCTGCTCGGCTTCTGCTCCCTCCGGAATTGCCGGACTAGCCTCAGGTAACTCAACCGGTTCCGCTTCCAGAGACTTTTGAGCCTCTTCCCGGAGCAGATCTCCCAGGCGTTTTCTAACCATCATGTCCTCCAATCTCGCTGAATTTCATCCACTACCCGACGGTAGTCTGCCTCTGCTTCGCGGGCATTTTTGCCGCGCCATCGAATGATGGGCTGGCCATCCAGAGCTGCTCGCTCATGGGCTTTATAAGCTCGCACAAACGCATTACAAGCTGGAATTCCCAACTCCATCAATGTATTTTGGGCCTCCAAAGCTTCCCCCAAACTGCGCGGATCAACCCGCGTCAGCAACACCCGGTGGGCAACCTTGGTTGGCATCACCGCCTGCTTGACTGTCTCAATTAAAACCGTCAGATCCATAGGAGCAGGCGGAGTGGGGAGGAGCAGATAATCTGCGACAGAGACAACGGTAGTCAATGTTTCAGAGCCCAGAGCTGGTGGCGTATCCACCACAATAAGCTCATATCCGGTCAACTGACGCAGATTACACAGCAATCGGGGTTCCGTTTCCTGGGTGAGTTCAAACCCCATACCCACGTCACTTCTGCCAACCCACCAACTGGCTGACCCCTGAGGATCCGCATCCACTAGCAACACCCGATGATCCTCAGCCAGAGTTGCTGCCAGATTAATGGCTGTTGTTGTCTTACCGACTCCTCCCTTGCCGTTCAGGACGACCAAAATTTTCGGTGCGGGAGATGATTTCACAAAAATTGCACCTTTTCAGCCCAATGGCTGATCAGTGTACCTGATCATCTGGCCATCCCACAGAAAAAACCGTTTTCCGTTGATACTTCTCAAACTTGGTTTACAGGGGGGATGGATGGGAGGTTTTATTCGCCTGAATACCATGCCAGTAGGCACCGATCGCCAGTGTCATTTGTTTCATGAGCCAGTACAGGGAGGTAATCACCACCAGCGTGATGAACATCACGAAGGCAGGGCGTTTGGCCACCAGATCATCTATCACTGTAGTAGCCAGGGTATCCAGGCGGGTCACAATATCCCAACTGTTGTAGCGCAGGAAACGGCCCAGGTAAATCCCGATCGCGCTCAGGATATGCAGAGCCAGTTCTGCCCAAATCACAAACTTTCCCCAGCCCTGCCGTTTCAGGTAGGAGCCCAGATTAATCAGGGACAAGACATAGGCCTCCATGCCAGCCATCATAAACAATAGATACTGAGGGATCAACAATAGGGTAATCGTCCAGACAGAGTAGCCTCGGCGGATATCGTTGATTAGATGAATAATATCGGTCAGCACATAGGGGGCATTGGGAAGAAATGCCACAAAGGTGATCAGCCCAATCCACCAGAGCAGGGAGCGCGATCGGCCTGGGCGAAACAACCAGAAACTGAGGCCCAGAGGCACAAAAGCCAGGAACAGGTTCCAGGTCATCCAGCGCACATTCCTGCTCACAACAAACAGACCAAATCTTAACCAGGACAGCATAGGGGCTCCTACACAGAAACTCAAAATCGAAGTAGTCACTACTTCACTATGGTAAAGAGACCTTCCGTCATCCGGAGTAAGCGGGATGGAACCCGAATTAGAGAAATGCAGTCTGCTCCCATAAGCGTTTTCACCTATTCAAAGACCACCAGATCATTCCCTGAGATTGGGAGACTTTGCCTGGTATGAGATTTGTCTGGCCCCCCTTACATTTTGCTTACCGCAGAATTTTGCCCATTGGACTGGCGGTATTAGCGTTGGTCTCGATCGTCCTGTTTCAGCCCCTTCAAACGATTGGGGCTTCGGCACCACCAAAGTTTGTCACAGAAATTCCGCTCCCACCCTTTGGGCCAGAAGCCCTGGAACAACGTCCGATACCTCAGGCCCAGGCTAGTTCTCCCAAGATGGAGTCAGGCCAGTCCCCTCCCCCCACCCCAAAACCGGACTCGGTCCCTCCGGCAGCAGAGGCTGCTACACCAGTTCCCGACCCCGAACAGGTGAAACGCTTCCAGACGATGTTACAGGCAGATCAGCTCTACCTGGGGGGACAGTATGATGCCGCTGCCACCCTCTATCGGGAGGTGAAAGCCCCGTTTAAGTCTGGGGAAACCATCAAACCCTATCCGCCTGCTTTCAATGATCCAGCCTTACTACCTCCGGCTGGCAAAGTTTACTGGCGAGAGGCCCAGGCTGGTCTGGAAAAAAATTTAGAAACCCGCATCCTGGTACCCCTGAAGTTACTGACGGAGCAATATCCCCAATTCATTCCGGGAGTGATTCTCTATACCCAACAGTTACAGACCCATGGCCAATCTCAGACCGCTCTGGATTTGCTAGAGCGGGTGGCCACCCTGTATCCAGAGCAGGCGGACCTGATTCGAGCCAGAGTCACGGCTCTGGGTGAGGCGGAGCAGTGGATGGAAGCCTCGATCGCAGCTCGCCAATTTGCCATCCTATATCCCCAGGACCCAGCCGCTCCAGAATTGGCTCGGTTGGCCGATCAATACCTAGAACAGTTTAAGGTCGCCACCAACGAAAAACTAACGGGCAATGTGATTGCGAATGTGCTGACGGGGGCTCTGGGCTATGCCCTGACGGGCAGCCTCTTTGGACCTTTCTCAGCCCTACAGACTACCATCCTGCTGTTACAGGGGGAATCCGAGGTGGGGCGTTCCGTATCCGAGGCGGCCAAACAACAACTGGATATGGTGACCGATCTGGAGGTTGTCGCCTATGTCCGGGAACTGGGGCAAAAATTGTCCACCTTGGCTGGCCGCAATGATTTTCAGTATGAGTTCAACGTCATTCTGGACAAGCGGTTGAATGCCTTTGCTTTACCAGGAGGAAAAATATTTATCAATGCCGGAGCCATCCAAGACACCGGGTCCGAAGCAGAGATCGCTGGCTTGTTGGCTCATGAAATTTCCCATGCCGTCCTCTCCCACGGGTTCCAACTGGTGGTGGAAGGAACCCTGTTCGAGAATGTAACCCAATTCATTCCCTTGGGCGGCATCGCAGCCCAGCTCTTTGTGTTGGACTACAGTCGTTCCATGGAACGGCAAGCCGATATTTTGGGAACCCGGATACTGACAGCAACCGGTTACGCCGCTGATGGCTTGCGTAATCTCATGGTGACCCTGAGCCGAAACGAGAAATCTTTCCCTTTCAGCTGGATCTCAACTCACCCAATTACCACAGAACGGGTTGCCTACCTAGAAGAGTTAATCCAGCGTAATGGCTACAATCGTTTCGCTTACGAGGGAGTTGCCCGACATGCCCAGATTAAGCAGAAGGTCACCGAACTCCTGGCTCAAAAACCCCAGGGAGAGGACAGATTTTAATGATTGAGAAACGAAAATTTAATAAATGATTGGTATTTGCCCTAGTCCCTGAATCGGAAACAAGGGGGATAATACTCAAGCAAGCGGGTGCAGTTGCATGATATTAAGTGCTGTCCTGCAAGTTGGTTGTGTTCCCCGGTTCGCGGTCTACCCACACACCTAAGTCAGCACACGGAAAGTCGGCACATGGAAAACCTGGCACTCATTTATACTTACTTGACTCACGAAAACTCAACATTAACCGATCGACTCATTCCTGTGCCTTACAGGCCAACGAGTTCAGTTCGGTTGGGACTGGTCGGCACTCTGGCCATTCTGCTCCTACTGGGTTCTGCTGCGGATGGCTTAGCTGCCATCAAGCGGGGAAACCGGGGAACCGCCGTGCGAGAGGTCCAAACTGCCCTCCGGATCTATGGTTACTCCGTACAGGTAGACGGCATCTTTGGCACCAGTACAGAGCTGGCCGTGAAGAAATTCCAGCAGTCCCGTCGTCTGACCGCCGATGGCATTGTGGGACCAGCAACCGCCAGCGCATTAGGGATCTCCAGTGGCGGCAGTGGCGGCGGTGCTACAACGAGCTATGTCAAAGTGGTAACGGAAGGGGGGCGGTTAAATGTTCGATCAGGCCCCGGTAGTCAATACCCCGTTAAAGAGCGTCTGCCGAATGGCGCTAGTGTTGGGGTTACAGGTCGCCGCAGCAACGGTTGGGTAGAACTGTCCCGGGGAGGTTGGGTAGCCGATCGCTACGTTGCTGGGGGAGAAGGTAGCGACTCAGAATTGATCCCTGTTAATCCCACACCATCAAGTCCGGGCACCGTGTCTCGCTATGTCAAAGTGGTCACCAATGGCGATGCGTTGATTGTTCGTGATGGTCCAGGAACCGTTTATAACAGGGTTGGCCAGCTCCCTAGCGGAACGGTGGTGGCCACAACCGGTGAATTGAATAATGGCTGGATCAGGTTGGCACAGGGGGGATGGATCGCTTCCACTTACACCACGCCTGATCTCGGTCCCTCACCCAGTCCTTCACCCAGCCCTTCACCCAGCCCTTCACCCAGCCCTTCTTCTCCTATTGTCAGTAGCCTACCAGCAGGGAGCCTGGTGCTGGTTTCCACCCCCGGTCATCCCTTAAACGTGCGATCGGGTCCCGGCATGGATTATCCGATCGTCAAAGTTCTAGTGAATGGCATGGTAGTTCAAACCAGTGGCAACTTCTCCAGGGATTGGCTGCAACTGGCCGATCGGGGCTGGGTCCAGACCAAATTTGTCCGTTTGGCTCAGTTTGATGCGTCTCGCTAAGAGGAGGCAAAACCCAAAATCCTTGGGCTGATGGCTTCCCAGGAAGCTTACTCCTGGGTATTCCAGTTCTCCAAATGGGTGAGCCAGAATTGTAAATCTGCGCCTTCAATCACGATGTCCCCGATCGCGGTACGGACGTACAGACGGCCCTGAGCAAATTTCAGAACTGAGCTGATGGCGGCAAATTCAGCCACGCCAACGGAACTAGTGGGTTCGCCAGGGCCAGCAGCAGCATCCGTTGCCGCTGGTACTCGCCCCAGTTCCACGGCCTTTGCTACCCCTACCGGGGGGCTGGCTGCAGGAGGGATCGGCTCTGTCGGGGGCAGTGAATGAAAGGGCTGCTCAGCAGGGGCCACAGGTCCAGAGGGTGGTCGGTAGGACGCCAGAGGAGTTTGAGGCTGCAGCTTACTAGCTATCACACGACCTGGTGCAGAGGGCCGGGCGATGCGGGAGGGTTCAGTGGCAGGTCTGCTGCTCAGATCGGTTTCGGGGAGCCGTTTTTCCGTCGTAGGGGAGTAGCCCTGGGGCTGAGGCTGTTGTGGTGCGAGATCTAGCCAGGCAATAAAATCACTCCCCTGGAGAATTGTTTCTCCCAGCAGGGTAGTCACAAAGATCACGCCCTCCGTAGAAACAATATCCCGAATCGGATACCACTTCTCCCGAGCCAGGACGAGCAATTCAACCTGAATACTTTGGGTGCTGTACTTCCGTCTGCGTACCCACCATTCTTTCCAGAGGATGCGGGCTTCGGCAAAACGAACCTGATAGCCTTCTGGAATCTCAGGCTTCTGATAGGTAATGAAGCTTTCTTTGCTATTAAAGTTAACGGGAACATACTGACCTTTTAGGAACGTTGCATGCAGCAGGTCAGTATAGCTAGATTGACGCCGCACGGTAGCCACCGGAATTTTCTCCGATCGCTTAATCGTGGCCACAATCCCCTCTTTTTTGGCAATTAACTGGACCGCGTCAAAATTGGCTTCCACACGCAAGCTCTGGTTAGATAGAAGGGTTGTTTCTCCTTCAACAAATTTTTTAATCAGAATAGCATCACCGGTCTTGCGGATTGGAAGACTGTCATCAAGTCCATTCATGGCAGAAAACCCTGGATTGCAGATATGTAAGCTGCAGGCTACCGTAAAAATACGAAATATTTATAGATATATAGAGTGTAGCGTTGCTCACATCCTGAAGAAAGACCTGATTTTTAATTTTCTGTTACATTCACATCGGGTCCAAAGTACTGGGGGGTAAAGCTGCCATGTAATCCGTAGGGAATGTGATGTTTTAAGCGCAAGCGGGCGATCGGTCCCAGTTCCAAATCACGACCATCCAGGATCACCAGCTCAGAGCGATTGTGGGCCGCATTGTACATCAGGGAAAAGACCCAACCATCGTCTTCAGCGGTGCTATGGGGTCGGGGGACAAACAGGGGCTCACCAGCAAATCCCCGAGGAGCCATGCTCCATACCTGTCGGACTCCCGTTTCCAGGTCCAGTTTCAGGATGGCCTGCAGGGGAGCATTGCCCTGGGGTTGATGGGCCGCTCCCGTGAAAACATAGCGATAGGGACGGCCCACCCGATCGGGATGAATGGTCGGAAACTCACAGCAGCGACTTTCCAGAAGTTCCTGCTGGACTGTCCCTCTGGTCGGGTCCAGGGTAAAACGCCAGAGTTGCCCTTCCGGTAAAGCCGTGAAATCTGTCTGTCGGTAGTCTGCCTGGGGTTCCAGGGCCGGGAAAGAGGCATAACAGATGGAATCGACCACCACCTGGTGCCCCTGCTCAAAGGCATTGGCATGGTGGAAGACAAATCCGGCCTTCGTTTCCAGAATCCGCATCGAAGCCCCGGCCCCTGCATGGCGGGGAATCAGAAGCATGCGGGTGGGCCGATCAGCCTGGAAGGTCATGCATTCCCCAGCAGCCCGCAGCCCCAGTGCAAAAGGCAGAGGATTAAATCGCATCGGATTTTGGAAAAAGATGCAGTAGTTGGGGGTAATGGCAAAGTCGTGCATGAAGGCAAAACCGGGGACAGCATGGTCATGCTGCTGCACGATCGTGCCGCTTTGATCCAACTCATAGATCGTGATTGTCGTAGAACGACCAGGGCGAGTTGAAAAATTGACCAGATGGGGAGCCCCCTGATCCCACACACAGTTGGGATCGATGCGGGGATGGGCGGAAAAAGCCGTGCCACGCTGCAAGACTCCATCAAAATAGTCCTGCCCCAGGGTGTCCAGAGTTCTGGGGTCGAGCCGATAAGGAGCCGCCGCTTCCCAGAGAGCCAGGAGTTTACGGCCCCAGTAAAGCACATTGGTATTGGCAATATGCTTCAGTTTGAAGTCAAAAGCATTGGCCAGCCAGCCTCCTGGCTTCTGAGTGCCAAATACTCCTCGATACAGAATCTTCCCTGCCGCCTGTTCGGCCAGGAACCCCTCCGTGCGAACGAAGCGATTGCGGAAATGGGCTTTTCCCTGGGTAAAGGCAATCCTGCAAATCAGACCATCCCCGTCAAAAGGATGGTGGATTCGCTGCCCCTTCACATCCAGTAGACCGGGACCATTGCGGAACAGTGTCCCCTGCAACTCTGGCGGAATCTCTCCCTCGATCTGATCAATCCAGTAGTCAAACTCCTGAGGCTGGGACCGATATCCCTTTTCCCAATCCTGATAATCGAAGGATGAAGATGATTTGTCTGACAGCAATTGACTGTTTGGCATAAAGGATTGAGTAGTTCTAAATTTGACATCCTCTCCCCTCCCAGGAGGGGTGGGCCCGCAGGGCCGGGGTGGGTTTGAGCGTGGCCGGAATCAAGGGCCAACTCAGGGTCATTCTACCGACTCTTCCAGGCGTTCTCTGAGCACGGGTTGGGACACCAGTTCGGGCATTAAGTCAGGTAAAAAAGGTTGTCCCAGATGCTTGGGACTGGACAGATCAAGCTCCAGGACGGGTTGTAAGACTGGAAGCTGATGTTCACCCTGGGGCAATCCGTCCTCGGATTGCTCTGCCCCAGCCGCAGGGAGCCAGCCCAGCAAGGGAAGGGGCAGCAGGGTACTGAGGTTTGTAATCACCACCAGGAGCCAGAGGGCATTGAAGTTGTGCTCATTGATGCCAAACCAGTGCATCATCACTGCACCCAGTTCATAGGAAACCAGTCCGGCCAGGTTGTTCACCGACATCAGCAGGGCAAACAGGGTAGCTTCCACCCCTGGGGGACAGAGGCGGGCCGCCAGCACCAGCACCGGCATGTAGGCAATCTGGCCCATCACGGTCAGAATCAGGCTATCCCCCAAACTAAACCAGCGATCGTCGATGCCCAGGGTACGATTCGTATGGGTGACCAGGAGCAGCATTGACATGCCCAGAACCGCAGAAACCACCATAGACCAGCCAAAAACTTTGCGGAAGGAAACGGCCCGAAAGAATCGCTGAAACATCCAAATCCCCAGCAAAGAAGCAATGCTAGTCACCAACCGTACTCGACCCAAAAATTCGGGTTCGAAGCCCAATTCATTGGTAGTGAAAAAGAAAAAAGCTGAATCTGCTGTGGGGGTTGCTTGCCAGAGGAAAAGAAAAACAGTGGGCATCCAGATCGATTTCTGTGTCAGTGCCTGTCGCAACTGTTTGAATTGATGGGTTACGGCAGACCAATCTGGACGATGCTCCAACCTGGTTTCGACAATCAACCAGGCCACTAGAGACACAATCAGGGGAAAGGACGCCGTAATTCCAAATACAGTCCGGGTACTGAAGTGCTCCAGCAGGAGACCACTGAAATAAGCCGTAATCAGGCTGCCCGCAGCCGAGGCTCCCCAGCAGAGGGATTGCAAAGACCCGGCGTCACTGACCGACTCCTTCCGGGCTCGTTCGACTACCAGAGAATCGACAATCACATCGCTGACAGCGACCGAAAGGGAACTGAGGGAAATCGCCAGGGTGGCAGCCCAGGCAGTATGGACGATCGTTGCCAGAGCCACCCAGGACATTGCCCCCAGCAAGCCTGACAGGATCAGGTAGGGGCGGCGGCGGTAGCCTAGAATCGGCAGCCCATCTGAAATAAAGCCGAACAGAGGCTTAACCATCCAGGGGAGGGCAACAATCCCAAACAGGGCCGAAACCTGGGCAGGTCCAAGACTGAGTTCATCTTTCAGGAAAAAGCTGACCGCCAGGCGGGACAGCCCCAGGATCCCCTGCACAAAGTAGACCAGTAGAATTGCTATCAGCTCAGTATTCAGCTCATGGCCGAAGAAAGTCTTTTGACTGAGAGATTCCTTGAGCCGATTCAGAGCTGACGAAGAAACAATCATTGACAATTCTTAATGAATCAATGCTTTCTATGATACCTGTCTTAACTGAAAGTGTCTTATTGGGATGATCCCAATAATCAAATATGCCTTTTGAACTCAAGTCTGACCGGCGTTATGCCATTCTGGGCACAGGAGCCCTAGGAGGCTTCTATGGGGCTCGTTTGCAGAAAGCAGGGGCAGAAGTCCATTTTCTCCTGCATCGAGATTATGACCATGTGGCCCAGCGGGGCCTGGTGATCGAATCTCCGGATGGGGACTTTACCTTGCCGATCGTCCATGCCTATTCAGACGTTAGCAAATTGCCCCCCTGTGATGTGGTTGTGGTAGCCCTGAAAACGACCCAAAACCATCTGCTCCCAGACCTGTTACCTTCGATCGTTCAGCCGGAGGGGGTGGTTTTGGTCTTGCAGAATGGGTTAGGCATAGAGCCAGCGGTAGCCCGCATCGTGGGAGCAGATCGGGTGATCGGCGGTCTTTGCTTCCTCTGTTCCAATAAGGTTGGCCCCGGCCATATTCGCCATCTGGACTACAGCGAGATCAAACTGGGGGAATATGGTCCCGACTACAGCCCTGTCGGCATCAGCCAGCGGATGAGGCAAATTGCCGAGGACTTTGAGCGGGCAGGTATTCCCATGAAACTGGCGGAGGATTTACTCCTGGCCCGCTGGCAGAAACTGGTCTGGAATATTCCGTTCAATGGGTTGTCAGTGATTCTAAATGCCCGCACCGATGAATTGATGGCGGATCCAGACACCCGCCTGTTGGCAGAGCAACTGATGCAGGAGGTGGCTGCGGGAGCCCTATCGGAGGGCCGCGTCATCTCGCAGGGGTTCATTCAGCAAATGCTGGACCATACCGCCAAAATGAAGCCTTACCACACCAGCATGAAGCTGGATTATGATCGACACCACCCCCTGGAAATAGACATGATGTTTGGCTATCCTCTGAGCAGGGTTCAGGCAGCAGGAACCGAGCTTCCTAAAATTGCTGTGCTATACCAGCAGTTAAAGTTTTTGAATCAGCGCAATCTGCACCCAAGGGAACAGGCCGATGGAACTCAGTGACTTAACCTATCTGGCTCTGGCGATCGGGGGAGTTTTCCTGGGCATGGCCCTACAGGTGCAGCTTAAGCGATGGCGACGATCGCAGAGGAGATAGGATGGTAGAGTTGGTCCGCTATACCGGAGGATGTCATTGCGGTGCGGTGCGCTTTCGCGTTCTGGTCGATCGCCATGAAGCCACAGACTGTAATTGTTCTATCTGCAGGAAGAAAGGATTTCTCCATCTCATTGTCCCGGCGGAGCAGTTCACGCTCCTCCAGGGAGAGGAGCAGCTTACCTCCTACAGGTTCAATACCGGCACGGCAAAACATCTCTTTTGCAGGGTGTGCGGGATTCATGCTTTCTACCGCCCCCGCTCCCACCCTGATGGCTGGGATGTCAATGTCCGCTGTCTGGATGGCAATGTGCTCTCCAGCTTTCAGGTCACCCCTTTTGATGGCGCAAACTGGGAAGACCATATTCACCAACTGCGATCGGAAGATTAAAACAACTGGGAGAGTGATCGCCAGTCTGAGATGGCCTGGGGATACCACAGCCAGTTTTTCTGGAGTTGCTCCGGGGTAAAACTGGCCCCATTTTCTGCTATTGCCTGCTGATAAAGCTGCTGGGCTCGATTGAGCAGACTGCTCTGCTGGGTTGCGGATTGGCCCTGGGCAGACTTCACCAGAACCAGGGTTAAACCAGCATAGGCCACAGCCATATCGGTAGACCGCTGAGCCACTAGGTGGGGTTTAGGGGGAAGCTGCTGGGGCTGAGTCTGGTTCTCCTGCAACAGGTACAGTGCCCTGAACCAGGCCCGATCGGCCTGAGACAGTTTTCCCTGGGCATAGTATACAAAACCCAGGGCATTGTAGTAGCTGGCTGCATTAGGACGTTGCTGGATGGCAGCCTCCCAGTAGCGCTGGGCCTGTTCGAGGGTATAGGTCTGATCTCCCTGATGGATAGACTGCCAGACCAGTCGGCCCTTGAGAAAATTAATTTCTGGTGCTTGGGCCTGGGTTGGAGTGACTGCTTTCAGGGCCTTGTCAGCCTGCCGCAGGGCTTTGCGGTCTAGCAATACCTCAACCGCTTTCTGGCCCGCTTGCAAATTCTGCCTTTGAAAATTTCTGATGGCCACAGCCGTCACAGTCGGCACATCTGCTTTTTTCAGGTCAGACGAAGCGGGATATTTGACCGGTGTCACCTCTGGCATAGAGAGTTGCGGGATGGAGGAGATGTCAGGAGGCGACGACTTCACGGAAAAGTGCCGTTCTGGTGCCAGGAATAAGGTCAGACAACCCAAGATCGTGGTCAGAAGTATCCCAGCAAAAATCCAAAAACTAAGGAGATTGGACCTTTGCCAGGTCAGCATAAATTCTACAAAGGAAGCGGGATGGGATAGTCCACTGCCTGGAAGCGGCGGTACCCCAGTTGWAGAGGGGGGCATATCCTCCCGATCGATCAGGGGGAGGGGAGGGGGGGCATCGGCAGTGGGTTGGGCCAGTTGACGGAACAGATCAGCTACGATCGCTGCATCTTCCTCATAATCTAAGTCTGCTTCAGTCGGGTAGGGCTGATCTGCTGGTGATGGTTGCCAATCTTCTTTGTAAGAATGCAGCACCGTCACCTTGAAGCCGGGGTATTGCGATCGGAGATAGGAACTGATGTTTTCCCAGGGAAGATACAGCAACGCTTCATCGGCCAGTTCTATCTGAAGTTCCAGGGATGCCTGCTGTTGCCAGACCTGTTGTTGCAAGGGAAGCCATTGGGTCAGGATCGCTCCTTGAAAAAGGGCCTCGCACAGGATCTGACCCATGCGTTCTGGTGGTGTTGCAGCTAACTGTTGCAGCCAATCTGTAACAGGCCAGGTGAGTTGCTCAACTACAACCGAGCCATTACCTGAAGACAGCTCGGCTTGCACTAGATACTCCTGTGCTGCTACCGGAATTACAGAAATATGGAATTCCTGCTTCACAAACCTTCTCCTGGAGATACACCTGACTGGTCAGACCCCTCGTTGGCTGAGTTCTCCTCACCAACAGCGTAGATGAAATCTTACAGTCCGGCTAGCAAGTAGTTGTCTTCACTTCAAATCAAAGGGAGGTGATTCCACTCCCCTCTTAAGACGTAAATCCGGCTAAAAAGTTACACCGGAAAACTTATGGCAGATTGGGAACAAACCTTCCGGATGGGCATCCCCCAAGCTGAAAAGTGTAGTGGTAGATGCACCCTGATTAATTTTCCGGCTCAAAAACTTGAGTCGGAATTTTTTTTGTAATGGTTCCTCCAGGCGCTACATTAAGAATCTAAGACCATGAATCCGATCATGGGGATAATATTTCCTGGAGAGAAATCCATGAATCGCGCTGTCATCAAATTTTCTTCAGAAGATTGTGGAATTTGCCACAAAATGTCTTTTTACGACGAGAAAGTAACTGAGGAATTGGGATTACGCTTTGTCAGTGTCAAGATGCAGGATACTGCTACCTATCGACAGTATCGCAAGATTCTTCTGACTCAATATCCCGATAAGGCTGAAATGGGCTGGCCCACCTACATCCTCTGTGATGAACCGGAAGGGGAATTTAAGATTTTAGGTGAGGTAAAAGGCGGGCACCCGAAGGGAGAGTTTCGCCAAAAGTTGCAGGAAGTTCTGGCTGGGCTGGAATAGGGGGGGATCCCACACAGGCTCTGACCGGATTATGGCAATCGATCGGGGGCAGGTTGAATGTACAATTCCCGGAACCCAGTCTGTTCGTCAGGCTGTCGCAGGAAAATATAGTCTGGCGTGCTACCAATGACAATTTCTGCTGTTGTGTAGATGGGGCAACCCTCCTGGAGATGCCCCCCAATGGTGGCTCCCGTTTCATCGGCCAGAGATAGGTGCAGATGCAATCCGTGGATGGAAAGGGTTCCAACCAGAGAAACAATCTCAAATTTGCCCTGGAAGACCTGGGGCTCACGTTGGTTGGCTAGCCGGAGCGTTGCCTGCCGCAGGCTACCCACAGCAGTCAGGATAAAACCAGCCTGGATCTGATGGGCCTGGGTGAACTCCCTCAGACTCTGACGCAGGTCCTGGTGAGGACCTAACCGCAGGGGCAAGACGTTCATCGGGGAACAAATCGGCCATCTGGACGACAGATCCAGGCAATCCCATCTGGATCGAGCGAACGACTCCACTCCCCAAAGTCTTCCCGTTCTTTACGGCGACTAACCGTACTGGAATTAACCTTTAACCTGCGGGCCAGGGTTCTACCAGAGAGGGATCCGGCATCGGCATTGTCCACCTCAGCCAGAATCTCCAAATAAGCCTGCCAGAAGATCAGGAACACCGCCATAACCAGCATCAGCAAAGACTCAGGTTTGCGTAAAACCTCACGCACACTGGAGCCTGAAGGATGTCCCGCCGTCAGGGCATTCTCTTCTGATTCTGCATCCACAACCTGGACTTCCCGGGGAATGGCTGGAGCCTCAGGCACAGTGGCAAGAGAAGTAACAGGCTCCTGAATCTCTGGAATGGCGGCAATTTCCGCTCCAGGAGGAATGGCCATCGCCTCAGAAGCATCATCACCTGCCTGGGGGATGAGTTCCGGCTCTGCAAGCAGGTCACTCTCCCACCGATCGAGATTCAGGGCCGGTTGTTCCAGAGTTTCCGTGAAGCCATCCTCCGGAAGGATTTCTGAGCTGTCAATGCTTAGCTCAGCAGACCCCAGGAAATCGGCTAGACGATCGTCCAGGTTGAGGCTGGGGGAAGCCATCTCCGTATCCCACGAATCCGGGGCTGAGTTCGATCGCTCTGGTTCATAAACATCCAGTTCCGGCTCTTCCAGCGCATCCATGAGGCTGTCCTCTGGACTGCACTCTGGTTCATAAACATCGAAACCGGGTTGTTCCAGGGTATCCACCAAGGCATTGGCCAGGCTGATCTCCGGCTGATCAAAGTCCAGGCTGGGTGCTTCCAACCCCTCCTCCAGCGCATCTTCCAGGCTTAACCCCGGTTCATCAACACTCAGATCAGAGGCTTCCAGCACGTCTTCCAGGCTTAATTCTGGTTCATCAACATCCAGATCAGAGGCTTCCAGCACGTCTTCCAGGCTTAATTCTGGTTCATCAACACTCAGATCAGAGGCTTCCAGCACGTCTTCCAGGCTTAATTCTGGTTCATCAACATCCAGATCAGAGGCTTCCAGCACGTCTTCCAGGCTTAATTCTGGTTCATCAACATCCAGATCAGAGGTTTCCAATGCATTTTCCAGGCTTAATTCTGGCTGATCACAGTCCAGGCTGGGTGCTTCCAACCCCTCCTCCAGACTGAATGCCGGTTCAGCGTCAACCAAATCAGCCAGAATCTCATCTTCCGGCTGACCCCGTTGTGAGGTCTGCTCAAGAGCGATTTCCAGATCAGGGGCAGGGAGATCCTGGGGGGACTCTGCTACCACTTCCGAGTCAAGAACATTGAGCGCGATCGGGGGATCTGCCATCAGTTCCTCTGACTCAGACAGGTTCAGATCAGCCTCCCCTGCCTCACTCCCAGGCAGTTCCTCCCCCAGGGGCAAGGTTACAGATGAATCCACAAGCGGGATCGGGTCAGACTCAACGGCTGGCTCTCCAGGATCTGTCATCAGCAGAAATTCAGCATCGTCTACCCTTTCACCCAAAGGTTCAGCCTCTACTGTGGCAGCATAATGGGCCAGTTCCTCTTGTTTCACTTCTCGATTCCAGTCAGCCACTTTCTCTCCCAGGCGTCTCCAGTAAATTCGGACCGCTTGGACAGAGAACGTATGGAGTCGGAGCAGACCCTGGGAAACCAGTGCCACCATCAGATTCTGATCCGGGGGTTGGCCAGATTCCAGCAGCACATAAAGGGCTTCTCCCTGACGGGCCACCCGGACTATTACACCATGGGCCAGGGTGGATTCGCTAATAACAGATGCGATCGCCTGGGGGTCGCCTTGATTGGCGCGTTCCAAAACCTCCTCCAGTGACATAGCTGTAGCCTTGGATTGTGTTTCGATTAGGTCAGTCCCATCTTACCGGGAATCCAGAGCACTATGACGGGGATTGATCAACCTGGTGCATTCGTGGTTCGGTTTTGTTCAGCTCGTTGTAGTCTTAACCGCCAGAGCCCTTGCAAATATCTCAGGGAAGATCTCAGGGCAAATGGCGTTGTAAGGCACTGCTAAATTCCTCGTAGGGCTTGACCCCGATCAGGGTTTCCATCAGCTCACCCTGCTTAAAAAACATGACAGCCGGAATACTTCTAATTCCAAATCGTTTGGCCACAGGTTTGTTACTGTCCAGATCGAGTTTGAAAACTTTGACCTGATCGCCATACTCCTCTGCCAGTCGATCCATCAAGGGGGCCACAAGTTTGCAGGGACCACACCATGTTGCGGTGCAATCTACAACCAACAGAGATTCATTGCCCAGAAGGGAATCCAGTTCAGCTTCATCTTGAATAAACGTAGCTGTGCCCATATCTATAGTCTCCAGTGTCAATATTGCGTAATGGTGCAATGGCTGAGGATCAACTGTGTTGCCGAGGATCGACGATTGGCCAAATAGCCAGGGATAGCCTGCTGAAGCAGGGCATTCCCCCGATCGCTACTATAAAGGGGTGTCCAGAGTTTCTGGGGTGAAATTCCAGACTGAGCAAACCCTGGAAATCTTCTTCTCAGCGTCTTAATGACTCAGCGTTTTGCTGTATCGAAAAATCATTGACGGCCCAGGGCTCCTTAAAATCATGGAATCCTGATCTTTTACCTGTAACGTTCCTCATAATACACCGAAGTCTGAGCAAAACCTCTACAGATCTGGACCTAAGACTGCCATACCCCATAAAGCCCATCTGGAAAGCATGGGAGTTTAGGGAAAGCAGCATGGGTCGATCGTTGAGTTAAACATCATCAAGATGGTGCAAATTATGGAGTAGTATTCCTGCTGTCTTTCAAGGCACTACTAATGCTACGAGTTTGTTCATAGTTAGAACAAAATTTTGGCTTGATGAAGCAAATTCAAAAAACAAGATTAATCGGATTCAATAACTTTCATCTGGGCTTCACAGAGCATAGCTCTGAGGCATTTTAAAATAGAATTGTTGGGATAATAACCCTTTAAAGACCTGTCCTCGTGCCCCACCAGTCACAATGAACACAATAATACTCTTAGGGGTTGCTGTAATTGCCATTTTCTTCCTCCTGATCGTTATTGTTTATGAAGTTCAAAAACAGCAACTCGGTGGGCCAGGGTTATCCAACCCCCGAATGCCAGCAAAACGATCTCCCTCCAAACCTCGCTTCTCGAGTAATCGGCATGCTCAACTGCATCGAAAACTGGTGACAATGGTCGGCCATGAAGAAGCGGCCCGCCGCTTATTGCTCTTAGTGCGGGAACGTCATCCGCAAAAATCCATTGAGTGGGTATACGAGAAAGCTATTTTTGATCTGGAACGAGATCGGGGCCGATATTAAGGATCGTGGATTTAATAACTCCGAAATTTTCAGCCCTCACCCCCAACCCCCAACCCCTCCCCCTCTCCCAGCGGGAGAGGGGGCAGGGGGGTGAGGGCAATCAGGAGTTTATCGGTGTTATTTAATTCTCATTCCTAAGACCCAGGTTTTTCGTCTGGGCACCAGTCTATCCATACTTGAAGGATTGAGGCATTAGAATCCAATGCTTCTGCTTCTTAATTGACATCACGACAACTCAAAAACCGGGTAGGACTCTAAAAGTCTTACCCGGTCCTAAAATCCAAATCGGAGCGGCGGGATTCGAACCCACGACCCCTACTACCCCAAAGTAGTGCGCTACCAAGCTGCGCTACGCCCCGATGTGCTTTACAACTATACCATACCTCTAGGACGATCGTGATTTCGGCCAGAATCCCGATCGAGGGGGGGAAGCCCCTCCAGAGACTATCTGGCCAGATAGGGGCAGTCTGCCCCTACTCTTCCTGTCCCCGGAATCATGCCAATTGGGGGCACATGGCAGTATAGTTGTGACCAACTGAATCGCGATCGTCCCTACCTGCCGGACACCGCTGAAATGCTTAGGGCATGATGAAGTCAATTCACAGTTGCGATTGTTACTAGAAGTCGGACGGACGTTTATTCCCCCAGGTCACCCACCATGAATAACTCCCCCTTTGAGAATCTCACGAAAAAAGACCTCATCGCCTCCTTCAAAATCTGGTTGATGATGGAGCTAACCGGTTTTGTGATTTTTCCAGTTCTGCGGCTGATTCAAAACCTGGAGAAACTCCAAAACTGGTTTTTGATCAGCCTGCCTCTGGGAATCGGGGGCATGCTTTTGATCGCAGCCAGTTCTCAGTTCATCAGCACAGTCAGTGAGCGTCATGCTAACCGCACCGATAAAGGACTGTCCATTTTGGTGGGGCAAGTGGGGGGATGGGTCGGTTCTGCCGGGATTATGTTTCCCCTGATTGTGGTGGTGAGCCAATTCCTGACAGAAGTCTCGTCTCAAGTTGGCAAGGTAAAATGATTTCTGAGCAAGATCTGCAGACGATTCGTAACAGTCTGAGGTCAGGCCAGCAAGAAATGACAGACTGGCAGTCAGGGCCTCTAGCTGTGTCTGCGGTACCGGGGTCTGGAAAATCTACAGGGATGGCTGCTGCTGCCGCGATCGCGATCGTCCGCCATCAGCTTCACAATCGGCGGCAGCTCATGATCGTGACCTTTACCCGATCGGCGGCAGCCAATATCAGGGCCAAGGTTCGGGCTTATCTGCAGAACAAATCCCCGGTCCTGAATGCATTTACAGTTCATACCCTGCATGGTCTGGCGTTGAATATTGCCACGCGCCATCCTAATCTGTCAGGGATGAGCCTGGATCGGTTGACGCTGGTGACGCCAAACCAGAATCATCACCTGATTCGGACCTGTGTGGAACAATGGATTGCCGAAAATCCTCAGCCCTATCAACGCCTGCTAGAGGGGTTGCAATTTGATGGGGAGGAAACCGAGCGGCTGCGCCGTCAATCGGTCTTGCGAACTGAAGTGTTACCTGACTTGGCTCAGACGGTGATCCATGAGGCCAAGAGTTCGGGCTATCTCCCCGCTGATCTGAGGGAACTACAAACCAGTGCCGACAGGGATGCCATTGCGGATGATTACGGCGTGCTGGCGATCGCGGCTGGTCTCTATGACCGATATCAAGATCTGCTGCGTATCCGGGGTTGGATTGACTACGATGATATGATTCTGGGGGCCAGACGGGTTCTGCAGGACGAGACAGCCCGTCAACTGTGGCAGGATCAGGTGTTTGCTGTGTTTGAGGATGAGGCTCAGGACTCTACACCGCTGCAAACTGAACTGTTGGAAATTTTGGCCGCTGGGACTGGAGGGGCCGATCGACCCAATCTGGTCCGGGTTGGTGATCCCAATCAGGCGATTAACTCCACCTTCACGCCAGCCGATCCAGTCTATTTTCGCCAGTTTTGCGATCGTTGCAGCCGCGAGGGCCGACTGGTCGTCATGGACCGGGCTGGCCGCAGTAGCCCCAGAATTATGGAGGCGGCCAATTTTATTCTGGAGTGGGTGAACCACAAAATCCGGGAAATGGGCCGATTACAGGCTCCGACTGACTTGCCTTTTCGCTTGCAGACCATTCACCCGGTGGCAGGGGATGATCCTCAAGCGGATGCGAACCCGCAACCAGCGGGGCGGGGACTGGAACTTTGTCTACCTGAGGATATTGATCACACTGCCGCATGGATTGGGTCACGGGTGATAGAACTGTTTGCTGACCACCCAGAGGGGCGGGCAGCAATTTTGGTGCGGGAAAACAGACAGGGGCGGTTTCTGGCTGAGGCCCTGGGCTATCTGGAGGCGCAGGGCATCCAGGTTTATGATGTCAGTCGCCGGGAGCGCTACTCCAAGGTTCCCGCAGAGATTCTGGCTCTCTTGCAGTTTATGGACCGACCCCATTCGTCAGAATATTTGAAAGGGGCGCTGGCCGTGCTGGTTAACCGGCAGTTGATCCCGACGCAAGATCTGAATGCGATCGCAGCCCTGCCCGAACGCTTCCTGTACCCTGGCCCCTTAGATCCGCCCCAGGCAGATGCTGTGCGGCAGGCCCGTCGTTACTGCACTGGGCTCTTGCGGGCGCGATTGGAATTACCTTACTACCAGTTGATTCCCTTTCTCTCTCTGACCTTAACCTATGATCAGTCCGAACTGGCGACCGCTGATAAGCTGGCCGAAAGGGTTGCCCGTCAGGTCTTGCGGGAAGAACAGCCCCAAAGGTATGCGCCAGCCATGGGCTCAATTCTGACCATTCTGCGGGAAATTGTTGGTTCGGAACGATTTGAGCCCGTGGAAACAGAGGATCCGGAGTCCCGCTATGTTCGCCCCGGACAACTGACCATCATTACGATGCATAAAGCGAAAGGGCTGGATTGGGATTATGTGTTCCTGCCCTTTCTGCATGCACAGTTAATCCCTGGTAGTTTGCGAGTTCCCCTACAGGCCCAGTTTCTGGGCAACTTTACCCTGGCTGAAGTGGCCAGAGCCCAGATTCGGGCTGGACTGCACAATCAGTTTCCGTTACCGGATGTTGGTAGTGCCTGGGAACGGGCACAACAGTTGAAAACTGCCGAGGAATACCGCTTGCTTTATGTGGCCATGACTAGGGCGAAGCGGTTGCTCTGGATGGCAGCCGATCGACGGGCTCCCTTTACCTGGAGTAACCTGGATAACCTGGAGGAAAAACAACCCTGTCCGGCATTAACTGCCTTGCAAGAGCGGTTTCCCGATTCGGTTATTATCGCCAGACCCAACCATTAATCGTAAATCGGCTGTCTGCAAATTGTTGAGAAGGGCAGTTGACTTTCAATACTTCATGGGAGTAACGGCTCAGGAAAAAGACAATACTGTTGTTGCGAGGGTCTACATCCCGGTAAGATTCTGCTGGAACATACATATCATTGTCAATCTGGCTATCGTAGATGCGAAGTTCCCCGCCTGAGAAGGACTTGGGTTCCCGGTAGAAGTAGTAGACGTAGGTCAGTTCTCGCAGCGCTGTATCAGGACTACCGTTATCATTGTGCTCCCGATAGTAATTGCCATCGTTGTGGGCTGTTAACTGGGCTTCCACCTGGGAAATGGGAAAGGGAGTAATTTTCAACTTCCGCAGGATATCCGGCATAATGGCCTGAATTCGTCTGCGGATTAAGTCTTCAAATTCAGGGAAAGCATAGAGGACAACCGATTTGCGGTAATCAGCTTCATCCGTAGAGGTGGAGGTGGGGACGAAATTAGCCTCCTGTTCCAGCACATAGCTCAGAAGGCGTTTGTGCTCATCCCGAGTCAGAAAATTATCAATTTGCCAGTACTCTGAAATCAATACTTCTGGCGACAGGGGGCTCGTCGTGCTGAGGGGTGAAGAGGCATCTAATTCCCCAGGAACCTTCATTTTAAATGGCGGCTCAGTCACGATCCCCACCAGATGTTCTCCGGGAAAACAGAGGGAAGCGATGCCGCCTTCCAGGGGAATTTGGAAAATGCCACAGGCTCCACGGGTTTGCCCCTGAGAGTGCAGCATTAGAACATCTTGCAACTTTCGCAGCAGGGGATCATCCGATCGCAGATGAATTGTGTACTGATATCCACCCAGAAGCAAGAGTTGCACTTTAATCAAATTGTGTGCAAACGGTTGTGGCTCTGACTGGACAACGAGGTTCTGCCACATAGGAAAGGAGAATGGGTAATCGCTTAGGGGCCAGGTAAGGTGTTCTGGAAGTTACGAGGACCATCATAGCCAGACAGTTTAGAGAGCTCTTCCAGGGATTTGGTACCGGAGTAGAACTTACCCTTAATTTCCCAGGTGGGGAAATACTTCAAATTTTCCCCCTGGGCTCTACACACATCAGTCTGAGAGCTTTTCCCTTCTGGCGCACACTCAATATAGGGAAGTTTGGTCACGGCCTGACTGCCAAACAGTTCTTTCTGGTCATGGCAGTGGGGACACCAGTAAGCCCCGTAGAACTTAGCTCCTGACTGGGTCAGGTATTCGGCTAGAGCAATTTCCGCTGATCCAGAAGTGGCGACGATCGGCGGTCCAGAATTACCAGCGGATTGAGGGGCTTTATTGATGCCTGAGTAAATCCCCAGAGTGCCCGTCAAGGTGACAACCGCCACAATAATTCCAATAAAGAAAAGTTGTCCCCCATCTTCCCAGGCCCGTCCCAGTAATGACAGAAGGAACAGGCTCCCAGCAAACAGAGCCGAGGCAATGCAATAGGGACAGAATGCTTTCAGTTGGGTGGCGAGAATGTACATCAAATACCCACTGAAGACGGCCATAGCCGCACTGCCCATGAACAGACCTAACCAGGTCAGATCCTCCAGTTTACGGCGCAGGTCTTTCTGGGTATCTGGGTTGATCAGCAACGGCCCGATCGCCATTGTTCCCATGGCGATATAAGCCAGTAAGCCAAATAGGGCCAGAGGTTGGCCCAAGACAGTGGCATAGGCGCTGGCTAGAACAGTATCACAGCCACCGCTGGGGCAACCAGCAGTCCCACCGGCAAACTTCTCATAGGTCAGGTAGCCCGTGTTGAGGGCCCCCAGGGTGGCGATCGCCCCAATGATCGGGCGAGACCAGCGTTGGATCCACGGAGTAGAACGACGGCGACTGACCATAGAACCTTCTATCTAATTTCCCGATTTGGCTAAATTATCAGAGAATACCTGCTCAGCTCAGCTATCTGATGGGGATACTCTGTCTGGGCAAGACGCCTCCAGTTTAACCTGAGATCGGGGAGAACGACTTACTCAGGGCAGGGGGATAGCTCAGCCGGAAGTGCACCCGGTTTACGGGCTGGCTCAGCCAGACTGCGACGGGTGGCCTCGACAAATCGGCTGACTCGAATCGGGTCGATCGGCTGATTGATTCGCCCATGGCGTTTCAGCGAACTGGAAACAATCACCCCATCGGCGGCCTGGATCAGGGTATGGATATTCTCCCAACTGGCCCCGCTGCCGATGAAGACAGGCGTTCCGCCAGCAGCGGCCCTGGCCAGTTCCAGGTCTTCCAGGGTGGGAGGGCTACCGGTGGCCCATCCAGACAGAATAATGGCATCGGCCAGACCGCGCTCGATCGTGTCCTGTACGGCCACAGTGAGATTAGGGGAGCCCAGGGGACGGGCATGCTTGACTAGGACATCAGCCAGGATTTTGACCTCGCTGCCCAATTCCCGCCGGTACCGCAGGAGATCGTAAGCGCAACCTTCAATCAGCCCCTGATCGGTTGCCATGACCCCAGTCAGAACGTTGACCCGGATAAATGCGGCCCGAACACAGGTGGCAATGGCCATGGCGCTATGGGCATCATTTCGCAGGACATTGATCCCAACGGGAATCGTGACCAGGTTCATCAATCGCTGCACCACCACCGTCATGGCACTGATCACTGCAGCATCCACCTGATCCTTAGGGAATGGGGCATCGAAAAAGTTCTCAACGATAATCCCATCTACCCCGCCCGCAGCCAGAGCAGTAGCTTCTTGTTCAGCGCGATCGATGACAGCTTTGAGGCTACCTCCCCAACGTGGGGATGCAGGTAGAGGGAGTAGATGAACGACTCCAATGATGGGGTTCGGAGTTTTAAAGGTTTGATATAAGTCCACGTGCTTGATTAATCGGACTCGTTTGTAAGGCTTGGATATACAAAATAATAACTTTTTAGCGGACTTGTAAATTCCCAATCTCAAATTATTGCCTTTTCTGTCAGGGGCAGGGCACATCCCCATTCCTACTTTTCCCCGATCCGGGAATCCTGCGTTAGGATCATCTACTGTGGCTTTTATCGTTTAATTATTTTTGGTTATTTTTGGCATGGGCATGAAGCCGACGATCTCTGTAACGCATCTGGGATGCGAGAAGAACCGGATTGACACCGAGCACATGTTGGGGTTGCTGGTGGAAGCGGGCTACCCGGTAGACCTGGATGAAGAACAGGCTGATTACGTCATTGTTAATACCTGTAGTTTTATCCAGGCGGCTCGGGAAGAATCGGTCCGGACTCTGGTAGAACTGGCAGAGGCCAACAAGAAAATTGTGATCACAGGCTGCATGGCCCAACATTTCCAGGATGAATTGCTCCAGGAATTGCCGGAAGCAGTAGCCCTTGTCGGAACAGGGGACTACGCCAAGATTGTCGATGTCATCAACCGGGTTGAGCAGGGAGAGCGGGTCAAAGAAGTTTCGCCAGAGCCCACTTACATTGCTGACGAAACCCTGCCTCGTTATCGGACTACGGCCGAAGGAACGGCTTACTTGCGTGTGGCCGAAGGCTGTGACTACCGTTGTGCCTTTTGCATCATTCCCCACCTGCGGGGAAACCAGCGATCGCGCTCAATTGAGTCGATCGTGGCTGAAGCGGAGAAATTGGCCATTGAAGGGGTTCAGGAACTGGTTTTAATTTCTCAAATCACGACCAACTATGGGTTGGACTTATACGGCGAACCCAAACTGGCGGAGCTGTTGCGGGCGCTGGGTCAAGTAGATGTGCCCTGGATCCGGATGCATTATGCCTATCCCACTGGCCTTACCCCTCCCGTGATCCGGGCAATTCAGGAGGTGCCCAATATCCTGCCCTATCTGGATTTGCCGCTGCAACATTCCCATCCTGCCGTCTTGCGGGCGATGAATCGTCCCTGGCAAGGGCAGGTCAATGATGACGTGATTGACCGGATCAAAACAGCCCTGCCACAGGCGGTCCTGCGAACCCAATTTATTGTGGGATTTCCTGGAGAAACAGACGAACAGTTTGACCATCTGTTACAGTTTGTCCAGCACCATGAGTTTGATCACGTTGGGGCCTTTACCTTTTCTCCGGAAGAGGGTACACCAGCCTACGATCTGCCTAATCAACTCCCTCAGTCAGTGATGGATGAACGGCGAGATGCCCTGATGGCGGCTCAACAGCCTATTTCCCTGAAAAAGAATCAGGCTCAAGTCGGTCAGGTGGTTGAGGTCTTGATTGAGCAAGAAAATCCTGCTACAGGAGAATTGCTGGGTCGATCGGCCCGATTTGCCCCCGATGTGGATGGCCTGGTTTATGTGCAGGGTCAGGCAAGGCTGGCCTCGATCGTCCCAGTCGAGATCACTGGCTCTGATGTTTACGATCTGTACGGCCAGATCAGGGAACACCACGACTTTTTTCAGGGCTAATCCTGACAGAACAAGGTTAATCTCGAAAGAAATCCTAACAATTTTGTGATCCCGATCGGGGGAAGGTAGACAATTTCGTTAACAATATTGTAAGATTTCTTCATATTCGATAACGCATCAGCAGCACAAGCATCGGTTGATGGTAGAGCCGTGAACACACGGGTTCCGACTGCAAATCTCGGTTAACGGTTACGCATTGAGGGCGTAATTTGTTCGATGGGTAGGCTTTCCTAACTTTAGGAGAAGCATCCAAGGTAGGGCGGGGCTTGACATGGTTCTGGTAGCAGATTTTTTCTGTTGCCGATTAATTATCCAGGACTGTAGAGGTTAGCGTTGGCAGTTCATAGAGGGCTGCAACCTGGACATCATCCGTGTGATTGCAAGATGGCCTCAGCCAAGATTTCAGTATCCTTACTACCCAGTGAATTCATGACACTCTCGTTCAAAGACCTCGGTATCTCAGAAGCACTCGTACAACACCTGGAAGCGATCGGCTTTGTCTCCCCAACAGCGATTCAGTCCCAGGCTATTCCTCACCTCCTGGCCAGTCGAGATGTGTTGGGCCAGGCACAGACCGGAACGGGTAAAACAGCCGCTTTTTCGCTGCCCATTCTGGAGCGGCTTGACCCAAACAATCCTGCAGTGCAAGCCCTGGTGTTAACCCCGACCCGTGAACTGGCTCTCCAAGTCTGTCAATCTATTCGTAGCTTTAACAACGACAATCGGATTCGGGTTGTGCCCATTTATGGAGGGCAGGCCATCGATCGGCAGTTGCAGCGTTTGCAGCAGGCCGCTCAGATCGTCGTGGGCACCCCTGGGCGTGTGCTGGACTTGCTCAGCCGGGGGGACTTGAAACTGGCTCAGGTAAACTGGCTGGTGTTGGACGAAGCCGATGAAATGCTGAACATGGGCTTTATTGATGATGTGGAAAAGATCCTCAGTCAGGCTCCTGCCGAGCGACAGACTGCTTTCTTCTCTGCCACCATGCCCCTGACAGTGCGCAGACTGGTGAATCGCTTCCTCAAGTCGCCGATAACTGTAACGATCGAGCAACCCAAGGCCGCCCCCAATCGGATTAACCAGGTTGCTTATCTGGTTCCACGGGGGTGGACCAAGATTAAGGCCCTGCAACCCATTCTGGAGCTTGAAGATCCAGAGTCAGCCCTGATCTTTGTCCGCACTCGTCGCACAGCCGCTGAACTGACCAATCAACTTCAGGCTGCAGGTCATAGCGTCGATGAGTACCACGGTGATCTGAGCCAGGTGCAGCGGGAGCGCCTGCTGCTCCGGTTGCGCCAGCGTCAGGTGCGTTGGGTTGTGGCGACTGATATCGCCGCTCGGGGGATCCATGTGGAAGACCTGAGCCATGTGATCAACTTTGATCTGCCCGATAGCCTGGAGAACTACGTACACCGGATTGGCCGCACGGGTCGGGCTGGAAAAGAAGGGACGGCAATTTCCCTGATTCAACCCCTGGAACGGCGTAAGCTCAGAGATATTGAGCGTCACGTTCGCCAGTCCCTGGAAGTGCGCTCGATTCCGACCCGGACTCAGGTTGAGGCCCGTTATCTGGAGAAGCTCCAGGGTGAACTGCGGGAAGCGCTGGCTGGTGAGCGGATGGCATCCTTCTTGCCGATCGTGTCCCAACTGGGTGAAGAATACGATCCCCATGCGATCGCGGCGGCAGCCCTCCAGATGGTTTACGATAAGACCCGCCCCAACTGGACTCAGGCAGACTACTACCCTGAGGAATCATCCGCTACCCGGGATAGCCAGGCTCCTAAGCCCAAGCCCGTGAAGCGCTCCAAAACCTCTGCCTCCCGCAACAGCTAGGCCATCTTCCTGAGTAAAGGCGATCAGTAAAGACGCGATTAATCGCGTCTTTACTATGTACAGCACTATATAGAGTGAGGGCTCTAGTCCTGGACGATCGCCCGTTTGAGGGTACTACAGAAGTCTCCGATCGCCTGCAATCCTGTTTTGGGATCAGCCTCGGCCAACCGCTTGACGAACGCACTGCCAACGATGACCGCATCTGCACCCCAGTCTTTGACCTGACGGGCATGTTCGGGCTGAGAAATGCCGAAGCCCACTCCGATCGGCTTGTCGGTCACAGTCCGCAATTCCATGACCAGATCCCGCACCTGCTCTCCCAATTGGGTCCGAACTCCCGTTACGCCTGTGACGCTAACCAGGTAAATGAAACCCTGAGATTGGCGGGCGATCGCAGCAATCCGCTCTTTAGGACTGGTCGGGGCCACCAATAGCACCACTTCAATCCCAATTTCTGCTGCTGGCTTCATCAGGGACTCTGCTTCTTCCAAAGGTAAATCTGGCACAACCAGTCCCTTGACCCCAACTCCGACAAGCTTACGCAAAAATGGCTCAATGCCCTGATTCAGGATGGGATTGTAGTAAGTAAACAGAATGATGGGCGATCGCAAGGTTGGACTGACCTGCTGCACCAGATCCAAAACCTGGTCCAATTTTGTTCCCTGTTGTAAAGCTCGGGTTGCGGCAGCCTGGATCACGGGACCATCCGCCAGGGGATCAGAATAGGGAACGCCCAATTCGATCAGATCGGCTCCACTCTGATCCAGGACCTGCAGGGCTGCGGCTGTGGTTTCCAGGTCCGGATCTCCGGCTGTGATAAAGGGGATCAGGGCACATCCACCCCGATCCCGCAACGCTTCAAATTGCTCTGATACAGTGACCATTATTTATTCTTCTGCAAAATATCCTGCATACAACGGCTCCAGTTCGGCCCTTGTCCTCATCATCAGCGTATCCTTAGGAATGAGAATTAAATAACACCGATAAACTTTTGCTTGCCTTCATCCCCCTGCCCCCTCTCCCGGCCTACTGTGTACCCATAATCCCCTCCTGGGAGGGGTTAAGGTGGGTTCAACGATCCTGCTCCCGTTCCTAGACCCACCCTCGGCCCTGCGGGCCACCCCTCCCAGGAGGGGATTTCACGCGAGTCTGCTGACTTGAGCCAAACTTTTCAGAGAGCTGTATACGCGGTAGCTCCCGGCGGGAGAGGAGGAGGGGTTGGGGGTGAGGGTAGTCAGGACTTTGGCACTTGATTTAACTCTCATTCCTTACGATTCCGTTTTCCCGGATGCTTCCTTGCGCTCCTGTTCAATCTCTGCCTGAAGTTTTTCCAGCTCTTCGGGTGTTAGTTCTTCCAGGCGTTTCTGGAGCACAGCATCCTGATAATCCTTAAGCTGCTGGTTGTAGGTCATATTCTGGGTCAGGGCTCGCGCCAGATAGGTAACCAGCCAGACGATCAGCCCACCCACCAGAATGGCCTGACTCCAGACTCCGGCATCCTGACTGGTCAGGCCGAGAGCCTGCAATGCCACATAGAAGATACCACCGGCCAGAAAAATCCCCAAGCCAATTCCGATCGCATCAATTCGTCGCATGAATTTGTCGTTTCTGAGGACGGAAGTTTAACAGGGGACTCAGGAGCAACAGACCAGGGAAGAACAGAAACACCATGAAATACATCAACACGCGCTCGATCGATCCGGCAGTATACCAGCGCAGATTCAAGTAGGTGAGGATGGCAACCGGAACGACCAGCAGGTAAGCACCAGCAAGGGCAGCATAAAGGGCAAGAACCAGGATCATAACGGGATGTACAGCATTGGTTAATGGATGACGCTCTCTATAGTACCGCTTCCGAACTCCCTAAGGGGATGGTTCCGAGAATCTACTCGATAAGAAGTACCTGACGCAGCCATTGACGCTGTACAATGTATCTTCCATGGATTCAAATTTGAATCTGACTGGGGGGCATGGCGGAATGGCAGACGCTACGGACTTAAAATCCGTTGACCGCAAGGTCGTGTGGGTTCAAGTCCCACTGCCCCCATTTAGAAGAATAGCTAATTTCAGCCGCTCATAAGGTGTTCAGGCTGTTTAATCAGGCAAAAGGGGCAGAATTAGAGGGAGCTACTGGAGGGATAGGCCATGGTTGCAACCGTAAAAAGCCTGACGCTGGAAGAGTTCTTACAGCTTCCAGAGACAAAGCCCACATCCGAGTTTATTAATGGAGCGGTGATCCAGAAGCCCATGCCCCAGGGAGAGCATAGCCGCTTGCAGTGGAAACTGTGCGAAGCCATCAATCAAATCGCAGAGCCACAAAAAATAGCCTGTGCCTTTCCAGAATTACGCTGCACCTTTGGGGGCAATGCGATCGTGCCTGACATATCCGTATTCCGGTGGGACAGGATTCCCCGGCAGCCTTCGGGACGAGTCGCCAATCGGTTTGACCTCCATCCGGATTGGGCGATTGAAATCCTTTCACCCGACCAAAGCCAAACCAAAGTCTTAGGCAATTTGCTCCACTGTTCTCAGCACGGTACCGAACTGGGCTGGCTACTGGACCCAGCCGAAGCAAGTATTTTAGTGGTCTTTGCTGATCAGCGGGTGCAGTTGCTGAGGGCAGAGCGCCCACTCCCTGTTCCCAATGGCATTTCCTTATTCCTGACGGTGGAGCAGGTGTTTGGCTGGTTGAGTGTGTGATACAACCGGAGCCACAAAATTTAAAAACTAATATTTCTTGGTAATCCCTAGCATCACTGAATTTTGCTTTTTTACAGAGGAAAACCTATTTTTAAGTTGATGTTATCTTATGCTTTAAAGAGCGGGTGTTTCTACGCAAAATCAATGTGAAATTTAGCTGTTCTACCATTACATAGCAGTTTTCATTCATGTGAGGTACATCAAGACCGTTGATTAATAAGCTTTTAATCTCTAATGCATGTACCTTATCCGGTAGATAAATGCGATGACATCTCAACCCGCTTCTTAATACAAATATACTATAAGACGTCTGAAATCTCTTAAGGGTTTGAGTAAAGTTTTTGGTAACCGTGGCCTGAATCCGAATAAGTAGGTTGGCATAATTAAATCGAGGATAAATGCCGGGTATGTGACCTTGAATGGAATGTGACCAAAATTGGAGATTACCTGCGCTACAAATGGCTAGGCAAAGGCTGGGTGAATATCAGTATCTAGATGAATAGCTAGTTTCAGCAGAATGCAGGTTCTATGGGTTCGCTTGGTCAGACTATTCCACCTCTTGACACCTCAAGCTAAACTGCTATCTAGAATCCGAGTTTTATAGTTGAGTGTGACATTCAAAGATCACAAGCTAGATTTCCGTAATATTCCGACCTACTCGATCGTTGATGCTGCCCGATATTTGACGATTCCAGTGGGAACTTTGAGATCGTGGCTTCAGGGGCGTTATTACCCGGTAGAAGATGGTAAGCGTTTTTTTGAACCTCTTATCCAACGACCTGACCCTGACATACCGCAGCTTTCCTTTACCAACCTGGTAGAAGCCCATGTATTGCGGGCGATTCGTGAGATTCATGGCGTTCGACTAGACAAGGTTCGGACAGCTCTAGATTATATTGACCAACAGTTTGATATTCCCCATCCTTTAGCCCGGATTGAATTTCAGACGGATGGCATTAGCTTGTTTATTGAATCAATGGGGCGGCTCATCAATGCTTCTGAAAAGGGGCAACTGGAGATGCAAAACGTTCTGAAGCATTTGCTAGAACGAATTGAGTGGGATAAAGGCGGTATTGCTGCCCGCTTGTTCCCCTTGACTCGAATCAAAGATCAGAATGCTCCTAAAATCCTGGTCATTGATCCTCGAATCTCGTTTGGTCGTCCGATCTTGACGGGAACAGGAATCCCAACTGCAATCCTGGCTGAACGATACAAGGCAGGGGAGGCAATGGATAACTTGGCTGAAGATTATGGCTGCGATCGGCTTCAAATTGAAGCGGCAATCCGCTGCGAGTTGACGATGCAACAGGCTGCATGACCGAAGAAGCTCAGAAACCGATATTCTTTATCGATCGGGCATTGGGTAAAAAATTTGTGGCAGATGCCTTGAGAAGTGCAGGAGCAGTGGTCGAGGTTCATGAGGATCACTTTGCTCCTGCTGCTCCCGATACAGAATGGTTGCCTGAAGTTTCTCGACGGGGTTGGATTACTGTGACCAGAGATGCCAAGATTGGGCTAAATCTCCTGGAGCAGGTTGCGATCGCTAGTTCAGAAGCCAGGGTATTTGTGTTGTCTGTTGACCAGGCAACCGGGGAGGAGATGGCCAAGGCGGTAGGAGCAGCTCTTCCTAAAATGGAGCGACTGATCGTGAGCCATTCAGCCCCCTTCATTGCCAAGATCTTTGAGTTTGGTCAGGTCAGGATGTGGAAGGATCGGAAGAAGTTGTTAAAAACCTTGAAGATAAGTAGGTAGACCTAATTATTTCTAGGATGGGTAGAGCGAAGTAAAACTAATGTGGGTGCTGGGTTTCATTCTTCAACCCAACCGACTAGCTCAACCCGTCCTCAAATTCTGCCAATGCCCGACTGTATCCGATCGTTTGGGCTTTCTCGATCGTCTGACAGACCATTTCAATCATGGGTAAGTCTGGAAAAGTAGGAGTAAAGGGGACATAATTTCCAACGTTCCATTGCAGTAGTTGATCCGGGGAACCCGACGATCTTCACCCAGTTCTCCCAATAGTTCCTCATATTACTACCAGGGCACCTTTGGAATCAGGACATGACTTCCGGGAGATAACTCGATGGCTTTAATCGGGATGGCAACTGTCATACGCTGACCTCAGTTTTTGGGAGGAATGCCCTTATTGTATTTTTAGCTCACTTTATGCTGCGCATTGCTCCCGGCTCAGTTTCTGCTCACAAGCGGTTTGCTCAGATGCATTCAGATTGTCCACATCCCGGCGCAGGATCATCCCATTGTGAGCCGTCAAGAATCGAGGTAGTTGGTCATACTGAATCAGTTGCAATGTCTGCATGTCGTAGGTGGTATAGGTGGTCAACTCCGGGCCATTGAAATTGATATCCACTACCGTCAGAGACTTACCGGGAGGAACATTGCCTTCAATCAAGGGACGGGGACCGGCACCCAGAATCCCCATGTGCAGCAATTGGAGTTTGCCTTTGTGGGCCGGATAGTAGGCATGGTGATGCCCACTAATATAGGTACTAACCTTGTATTTCTCCAGCATGGCCCGAAGCTGGTCAGCATTTTCCAGGACTTCGCCCGGTTCATCCCGACCGATCGCCACCCCATACAGAGGCAGATGACCCAGGAGAATTCGCATTTTGGCCTGCTGAGCTTTGGGACTGGCGAGACTTTTCTCCACCCAGGCCAGCTTTTCCTTCGAGATTTTGCTGGAGGAGCCATCCCACACCAGGAAGAAAATGTCTTTGTGCTCGAAGGTGTAGAAGAATGGGAAATCATTGCGATCGACGAACTGCACCCCCGGATCATGCTCCGGTTGCTTCCAGAATGCAGCCGTTACATCCCGTTCCGTCTGAAACAGGAACTGACCCCTTACCCCCAGGGCACTAGAGGCATCGTGGTTGCCGACGGTAAAGCCAAAAGGCACTTTCGCCCGACGCATGGGAGCGGCGATCCGCTGGTCAAAGGCAGTCCACATGGCCTTCATATTGGCCTGGGTCAATCTGGGGTCCTGACCCGCCACCATATCCCCGCCGCAGACGACCAGATCTGGTTGCCAGAAGGGAATCAAGGCTAGGCCCTGATCAACTTCCGGGTCATAATCCGTCGAGCCATAGGCACTATTAAGATCGCTGATCACCAGCAGGCGAACATCCCCTCTGGGCGGGTTGTACAGCCCCTTGGGGCCAGCACTGGCCACGATCGCGGCAGTTTCGGGGGGAAGGGCGATCGGAGAAGGGGAGATCGACGGTTTTGGCGATGACTTCGGCTGTGATGGCACCACCGTAGGCGCATTGTCAGAAGCCGTGTTCTGGACATTAGCAGCAGCACAGGCCACGCAAATACTGAGAATCAATCCAAGCAGGGAGAAGAAGAAAAATCGCCACCAGCGCATAGGACTACCTGACTTTGTGTAGGTGATTAACCAGACTGTGCCAACGCCTGCCTCAGATGATAGGCTGTGGGTTGAGTTACCGGTAAGAATTTACCCTGTTTACTGCTTCTTGTGTAGGTTTCTTCCTGTATGTCAGAGCAACTGCCCCCACCCCCAGAATCAGAACCGCCTGCGGCAACACCCCCTGCCCAGTCCCGACCAACTCGCTCTAGTTCAGAACTGGAACAATTGACCCAGATTTTGCAAGCCACCTGGAAACGAGCCAGACCCATTCTGGCTGGAATTGGAGCAGTAGTTTTGGACCTGATGATTCAGCTTTTGAACAGGGTGCAGCGGCAACTGGAAGCAGAAACTGAGAAGTCGGCAATTCAGCGATCGTCATCAGAGGCCAGTTCCACCCCAAACCCCGCACCGCCTGAGGGCGCAGTGCCCCAACTCCTGTATCGCCTGCAGGAAATCTGGCAGATTGTCCTGGGGCTGGTCCGCTCCCGCCTGCCCAAACCTCTGCGCCAGACTCTCCCAGACGGAGTCCTCACGATCGGAATTTCGGCTCTGCTGGCGATCGTCCTCTGGACCACCTCCTCTATCCTTCCTGGTGGACAGCCGCAATCCGTAGCGAAAGCTCCCTCGGAACCTGCGGCTCCCCCGGCCCTGACCTCCCCGGAGTTGGGAGAGCCGATCGCCGTGGAACCTCCCCTGGCCGATCTGCCCCTGCCCTCGATCGCGCCTCCTGTAGAGGAACCCCCTCCTCCCCTGCAACTGACCCCAGAGCAACAGTTGATTGCCCGGATTCAGGATCAGGTGGCCGAAGTCACCGATCACTATGCGTCGGGGCTGATTCAGTCGGTACAGGCCAACTTCAAGCGTAGTCGCTTAACGGTGAAGGTGAGTGATGGCTGGTACGAGTTGGGCTTCGACCAGCAGGATGGGCTGGCCAATGAAGTGTTTCAGCGATCGCAGACCCTGGATTTTGAAAAGCTGGAATTACTGGACAGTGCCGGGACACTGTTGGCCCGCAGTCCAGTGGTGGGAGATCGGATGATTGTGCTGCAGCGATAGGGGATTAAAGGCTGGGTTGACCCCATCTCCAGTTGCGGAATGTAGGTGGAGTTGGATTGTGATGTTGTCTGAATCTTTTCCATATCTGAATCTTTTCCATAACAAAGGGCACGACCTTTGCCGTGCCCTGATTAGATGCTGAGATTGGGACTCAGAGAATTCTCAGAGATCGATCGACTAAATTGCAATCAAATTACAGTTGTCCCTGAGGGAATACGGAAATGCAACCTGGTCGATCAACACACAAGCCAGGTACTTATGCCTTTTTCATCCGCCGACGCTGCACCATCAAACCACCAAAGCTCAACAGACCGAGTACCATCGCCGGTTCAGGTATGGGCTTCACGGTACCCAAGGACTTACCCTTGATAAGTACAGCAGAGTCAAAAATCCCATCTCCCACATCTTTGATCTTGATGCTGAGGGTATTCTTGGCATTTTTGTTCAACAATCCTTCAAATGTAAGGACTGTGCTATATCCATCCAATTGAGTTCCTGGGGAGCCAGGAGGATTGCTGATAAAATCAGGGCTACCTGAACCCAGATTATCAACCGTTACCAAATCGCCATTGTTCAATTTAGCCAGATTGACACCATTTAACAAGAGTTCGAAGGAGTCGTTAAATCCCTGCTTAACAAACTCTGGAAACTCTTCCGAACCAAAGACGTAGGAGAAGAAAAGCTTATCTGCTGTTGCATCGGCATCAAAACTGATATCGAGAGAGATATCATCCCCCGCTACCCCTGTAGCTCCAAAATCAAAAGACTCATTAGGAGCGTCGTTAGGACCTACCACATCAACCACTTCTCCAGTGCTTAAGACAATGCCATCAGTCAAACCAAAGGGGTCTGCACTGAAGAGGCCAAATGCCGCAGCGCCACCTGTAGGTGTAACTGAGAAATTGCTCAGGCCCGTGGTGGTACCCAGCAGGGCATTCAGGAGGTCAGTGCCATTGTTGTTTGGCGTAATCGTGAATGCCATGGCTGAAGAACCAATGCCCACGGTGGCAGCAGTAACAGCAAAGGCAGTTGCGAGTGTGTGCAAAGCTTTCATATCTATCCCTCAGGAGAAAATGATTTCTTGAGAAGCATTTCAGGAAATTTACACAGACTTTATCAAGCAATCAGGAGAACACACGCAAGTTTTAACAATTCTGTGTATTTTTTGAGTGCTTCTACTGATGAGCTTGCCATTGTTATCCCTGCTGTGGGAGGTAGCTTCAACAACAATTCATTGAAACTTCATATTTCTCCCTGGAGATTGTACCTTTCATAAAATCCACTTTTGCTGTCCGGAAATAGCTCAGGATCGTACTTCTGGCCAGTCAAGGTATTCGATCGAACACCCTACTTGCAGGCAATATAAATCTGCGATCGGGCTGGCTTCAATACAAATTCATCATTAAAGCCTGCTTTCAAGAGGTCACGGTGGTTAAAACCGCCATAACCATATCAACGAAATCCACCGGCAGGGATTTCTGTGACCGGGCCAATCCCTGGGACCATGACGGTCCTCAGTCTAAGGATTAGAGGTTTGAGATTGGGTCCCTGGTAGGATTACATCCACAACAGGTGGAGTAATCGTGGCATTGAGATTATTTCCCAGGGGTACTTGTACATCTACCGAAACAGCAGGTTGCACCAGATCCACCACAGGGGGAGTGGGTGGGTTGACATCCGCATTGGCCCCAGGGAATTGTCCTCCCGTTGCGCCACTCCCAGGAAACTGTCCCCCTGTGGCACCCCCCCCAGGGAAAATACTGGTTCCAGGGTCAGGGGAGGGACTCACTGGAATGATCGGGCTGGGGGAGGGTCCCACTGGCAGCACAGGGGCTGGAGAAGGAGTGACTGGGAGAATTGGGCTGGGGGAAGGGTCTACCGGCAGCACAGGGGCTGGAGAAGGATTAACTGGGAGAATTGGGCTGGGGGAAGGGTCCACCGGCAGCACAGGGGCTGGAGAAGGATTAACTGGGAGAATTGGGCTGGGGGAAGGGTCTACCGGCAGCACAGGGGCTGGAGAAGGATTAACTGGGACAATCGGGCTAGGGGAAGGGTTCACCGGCAGCACAGGAGCCGGTGAAGGACTGACCTTAGGAGGGCTGGGGTCTGGCGTCACTGGGACTCCACCACTTGATCCAGGAGAACCACTGGGAGGAGGATTATTCAAACCGCCACTGGGGACAATGGGAACAATATCAATCGGTTTGATAGTTGATACAGTCGGAGAAGGCCCAGTCACAGGAGGTGATTGGATCTGAACTGAAATCTTGACAGGTTTCAACAAGAATTGATTCGCTGCCGTCAGTTGATCCAGAGTGAATTTGCTTCCTCCCAGCCCCCAGTTATTCGTAATATCCAGAAGGGTAGAAGCTTCCAGTACTTCAACTGTGAAATTCGGACTCAATAACCCTGGACTCGCTGCTACAGGTTGATTGGTAGGAAGTTTGAGTGCCGGTAAGTTCTCATAAATGGGTTTATTGTTGTCCAACGGTGAGAGGTTCTGGAGGGTTTCAAGAATCTCCTGCCGGACTTGAGCCATGTCGATATCCAAATCTGTTGCATCAGGCGGTTGATTTAACTTCAACCCCTTCACAAGATCTGCCGACTGCAAAAATTCTTGCACATCATAGCGAACCACTTGAATCGTATTCCCAGACACGATCGCCATTTCCCCGCCACAAATTTCTTTCTTTTGAGATCCGTCAGATGTGGCGATTTCCATGGGCCGCCCCGGATTACAACCGATCGCACCCATAATGGTGACGAAGTTCTTACTCTCTACTCCTTCAAAGTCCTGTTCACTGGCCTGCTCTGAAGGAGTTGATCCACCATTCAAGACATAGGTGCGGATAAAAAAGGAGGAGCCTTTGATCCCAGCCGTCGCGTTCGGGGTACGCACACGGGTTGTGCCCCGGCCCGGTGGAATAAGGACCAGAACTGTTCCGTTAGACAAATGAAAGGTTCGCGTCTTGGGCACAAAGCGGAAAACTGCCTGCTCGCCAATTCTGGCTAGGGAACCATCGTTAAACCGTAACTCGGCCAGGGATGCTAGGGCTGTTGCAAGGGCATCACCAGGAATCATCACATCTGCAATCCGGGCCGATCGACGGGCCTGATTGCGAGGGATCAGGCTCACCTGATTGCGGATACTCTGGACAGTAGCCCGGGTCAAAGGCACCGGTTGGGCGATCGCCGTGGCTGATAGCAATACGCCAGTAATTCCCAGCCCAAGAGCCGAGAGTTTGATTTTATCGCTGTTGGATAGAGAGCCTGATACCCTATGACGGAACATACACACTCCTGTGCAGCGCATCTAATATGGATGTAACCCTAGCACCAACAGACCACACGAGAAAAACAGGTTATCTCTTGCTAGCATTCAACTTGGAACCTTGCAACCATCCTATGGTAGATTCATGATTTTTTGGACCTACACCCCAGTTTATGCTGCAGTACATTCCTTTCCCGATCAGAGGGTCTTGAATAGAACTGTTTTCCATAAATGGGTTAGTGGTGAAGAGGAGCATATCCCCCAGGAAGGCAAGGCTGTCACGCCTGAGGTAGTTATTCCAAGCGTATGGGCCAAGAGCAGGCTGACCAATGCAGCAGCTCTGTTTCCCTCCGTTGAACTACAGTCCCTGACAGCAACCGTTGAATCCTTTACATTCCCTAGCATATCTTTTGTATCTGCCGATAAAACTTTTAGTAAAGATTCTGCCTGGAATGGGATTGCTGGCAACCA
Organism: Leptolyngbya sp. 'hensonii'; assembly: GCF_001939115.1. Taxonomy (GTDB): domain Bacteria; phylum Cyanobacteriota; class Cyanobacteriia. The sequence continues at coordinate 59,028 of NZ_MQTZ01000002.1, forward strand.
GCAGGTTGTTTCCTCCATTGCGCCGCTAACCGGTCTCCTCAGTCAAGCTCCAGATCCGGACGCCACGAGAGACGCTTCCCAGCAGCCAGCTACCCCCAGCAATCTAACGGCATCCCCTGGTGACCCAGAATTGGGAAATCTGCGCTTGCAACAAATTGCACCACCCTCCAAAGCTCCGCCCGTATTCTATCTACTCGGACGAATCAATTACTTTCGTAGCGACAACATCTTTTCTGCGATCGATCCCATTGGCGATCATTTAGTTCGAATGGGTCTCTCCCTCTATCTAGTTCCAAAACTGGGGCCATCGACCTATCTTGTTGCCTCTGTCAATGGCAATCTGATCCGATACCTGCAAGAGCCAGAAGTCAGTTACAACGAATTTCAAATCACTGCTGGCTTTTATCAGCAGATTACGCCCAGTATGTATACTCAGCTGGGCTGGTCCAATCAGCAGTTGTACTCAGCCGAAACAGGGGAGCAATTTCTGAATGATCACACGGTTCAGCTAGATTTAGGGCGGGTAGACAAACTGGCTGATCAGCTTACCCTCAGCATGAATTACCAGTTACGCTTCAGTTTCACCAGCCCCACTGAACGAAATCGGCTGGTTAACTACATCAGTGCCTCTCTGGCCTATGAGATTTTCCCAGCTTTACAAGCAGCGATCGACTATCAGATTGTGATCAGTTCTTTCACGCAGCAAACCCGAGAAGATACCTATAATCAATTGGTTGGACGACTGACTTACCTTTTAACACCTGAAACACGGCTTAGCCTGGTTGGCGGCATTAGCTTTGGCAATTCCTCTAACCCCAACATTAAATTCAATAGCTCTGTTGTAAGTATTAATGTGGACTTCAGCCTACCTTTGTTCTGAGCGGTTGATGCCAGCAGCGATTGATGTCTGATTGACTGGAACCTTTGGGGAATTTCTGCATCTATGAGGGCAGGGCCATAGCATCCGAGTTTTTACAGGTCCTACGTCACATTCTAAAAATGGGTTCAAGCCCGATCGAAAGTAAAGCCCATACGGGGCCAATGCAGTCACACCCCGACTAAACAATGGATTTTAGGGTAGCGGTAGGTTGACCAGATTGTTGATCCGTAAATTCTCGGGATTTGTAGCCGTTCCTACTGAATCCTTAAGTATCTATTTACAGCCGTTTCCAGGTGAATGGAGCCCAATGAAATTGGCTGTAAGTTTTGGGAATGGCTCCCCTGTTCATATTGAGACTTGGTATTAAGACACAGCATTTGCTTATGGGTGCATCCAGGAACGTCCCTCTGGTATCTATGAAGGAGATTTTTTCCCATGTCCATCAAACCCATCCAAAAATATAGACCTTTATTCAGGCAGCTCATGCTGGTTCTGATGGGCAGCTTATGCCTGTTCCTAGTGGTCCTGTTCCAGCGAACGCCAACTGTTGCCCAGAGCGGGATCCAAAGTGCAGTTGTGGCCGAAATTGTCGATGGCAGCCAGGTCTTTATCCAGAATCAACAGGCAAGGGTGAATGACGTTGCCGGTCTGGGTCAACGGGTTCGTACAGGGCAGGCCCGCACCCAACTTGTCTTTAATACCGGTGCTGTGGCGCGACTAGCACCTAATTCTTCGTTGACCGTGGGCCAGAAATGTGCCCGTTTGCAGCGGGGAACTCTTTTGATCAATGGGGTTGCTAACGGCTGCACTAACTCTGTGGCGACTGGGGTTCGAGGCACCACCTATCTCTTAGAAGTGGATGAGAATGACCAGACTCAGGTCAAGGTATTGGAGGGGGAAGTTACCATCTCCAAACCAGATCCTCTGGCTGCACCGGAAGTTCCGATCGTACCCCCTACCCCCAGCTTGGCCCCAACTCCAGCTCCGACTCCCAGCAAATCTCCCGCACCGACCAAATCTGTGCGAACCAAATCCACGCCCAAGCCCACCGTTAAACCAGCATCCTCCCCCACGCCCAATCCGTCTCCGCTTCCTGCGCCCCCCTCTCCAGCCCCACCCCAACTTCCAGGTGGAGAGCAACGCAGTCTGGATCAGCCGATCGTCCTGTCCTCTGGGCAGAAAGCCCTGATTCCGCCTGGTGCCAATCCTGTGATTGGACAGATGACGCAGCAGGAATTTGAGCAAATTTTGAAGGGCGTGTTATTTAATGGCTATAGTGTGCAAATTCCGGGTCTCAGTGAAGTCAAGAATTCTTTCAGTCAGCTATTCCCAGGAATTCCCTTTCCGATCGATATTCCTGGCCTGTCCGTCCCAGGAATTCCTGGGATTCCTGGAATCCCATTCTTCTAATTAACGCTCAGGGGCATCTTCTAAATTCAGACCGGTCTATTACATTGCCCAAGCCTCCACCGAGAATTACCCCATGCTGCATCGATGGCAATTTTGGCAACGCTCCCCTGCTTCCCAGGGCATCCCATCCAGAAGTAAGCCTCAGCGCTTTGCGGTACCGGCCCTGCTGGGGTATGCCCTAATTGGTTTTTGGTCCGTGAGCGGAGCAATTGCCACCGCTGTTGATTGGGATCGAGCCCAACAATTGGAGTTGACCCTACAGAGCCGGTTTCAGGAGATTCGCAATTCGATTACCCATCCAACCCCACCGAACAATCTCATTATCCTGGCAATGGATGATGATTCCTTCGTTCAGGCTGCAGAATTCTACAGAAGTGACCCCAAAACCTATGCCAGTCTGGGCAATATCCAGGTCTGGCCCTGGAAACGGGCAGCCTACGCTGAGGTGATTGAAAAGCTGATGCAGGCTGGAGCCCGATCGGTAGCTCTGGATGTCATCCTGGCAGACCCCAGTGACTCGCCGGAAGACGATCGGCGATTACAGGAGGTCCTGCGCCGCTATGCCGGACGGGTTGTTCTGGCTGCTCAGTTCACGTCCTCCGATACTCCTGCTGGGATGAAGCAGGCGCTGGTTACTCCCACCGATCTTTTTCCCAATGTGCCCCTGACCCTGGGATTAATTAACTTTCAACTGGCTGCTGACCAGCGCCTACGGCACCTGCCCGATCAGATACAGGCTGAGGTTTTGCGAGATCTGGGGTTGGAGCAGCCCATCCTCCCCTTTTATCGGTCAGTGCTGCAAATATCCAACCTGCCCCAGGCCGAATTCCATCCCGGAGACTTTATCTTTTACTATGGACCGGCAGGTAAGACGTTTCGCCATGTTCCTTTTTGGGAAGTGCTGCATCCTGGCAACTGGCAGGTTCACCTGAAACAGCAAACCTTTAAGGACAAAGTCGTGCTGATTGGGCCAACTGCCCTTGATCTGCAGGATTTTCAACTGACCCCCGTGGGTAAGATGGCCGGAATTGAGATCCACGCTAACGCCATGGCAACAGCCCTGGAAAATCGGGCTTTGTCTCAGGGCATTCCCGACCCCCTGTTCAGAGGATTGTTAGTCCTGATTGGTGCATTGGGCGCAGGCATTGTCCTCAGCACTATTCCTAAACGGCCAGCGGGTAACTTTCTCTGGGCCATGGGTATTACGATCGCCTGGGGTACGCTGAGTTACTTCAGCTTCACCTATAATCGGCAGATCTTCCCGACCGTTGTCCCCATGCTCACCATCTTCCTGAGCGGAATTACCTCCCTGACTACGGGGGCAATCAGTAGTCAGATGGAACAGCGTCGGTTGCAACGGACTCTAGAACGGTATGTGGCCGCCCCGATCGTCCAGCAAATTCTGCTGAATTACTCCAATGATTTTCAGTCGCTGTTGCAGGGGCGAAAGGTCAAAGCCGCCATCATGTTCTGTGATATCCGGGGCTTTACTACCCTCTCCTATAAGCTGGAACCAGAGCAGTTGATCAACCAGCTGAATGACTACTTTGATGCCATGGTCAACGTTATCCTGGCTGCTGGAGGGACTCTGGATAAGTTTATTGGGGATGCCGTCATGGCTGAATTTGGTTCTCCCCTTTCCAGTGGGGAACATAAAGATGTCATGAACGCAGTGCAGGCGGCTTTGGGTATGCGGTATGCCCTCTGTGAATTACGGAAACAGTGGCAACAGGAGGGAAAGATCCTCTTTTTCAATGGCATTGGAATTAATTTTGGTGAGTTACTGGTTGGGGATATTGGGTCTGACAAGCGTCGGGAATTCGCCGCGATCGGAGACGCTGTCAACGTAGCCAGTCGGGTCGAAAGCATGACCAAAAACTTCGAGACCGATATTCTGATTACGGACTCCGTTTACGAACTGGTTCGGGACGAGGTAGAGGTTCAAGATGTCGGTAAACATGCCCTCAAAGGGCGGGAAGAACCCGTTCAGCTCTACATTCTGATTGGCCTCAAAGGAAAAGACCAGACTCTCTACAAACAGGTACAAGAAGACCTGCACATGTATCTCAGTCAGGCTAAAGAATAAATCAATCTTCCCTCTGGGGTGAATCTTTCCTTGGCGTCTCTGCGGTGATGGCTTGAGTGTGGTAACCCGTTATTTTAATAATTATTCTGGTTTGATCGGCAGGCACGGGTTGTGAGGAGGCGATTCCGGACGGCAATACGTATCCAGAAAGCCGTGAACACCGATCCAGATTGCTGAAGCAAGCCCCCTTAAAATGGTGGGGTAAGGTAGGGTCATGATCCTGCCGATTAGATGAATTGCTATGGAAGGGGAGAGCTATGCAACCCACAAACCCCAATCAGTTTACAGAAAAAGCCTGGGAAGCTATTGCCCAGACGCCAGATATTGTTAAGCAGGCGCAGCAACAGCAAATTGAGACGGAACATCTGATGAAGGCGTTGCTGGAGCAGGAAGGGCTGAGCGTCAGTATCTTCAATAAATTAGGGATAGCTGTGCAGCGGTTGCGCGATCGCACGGAGGACTTTATTAAACGGCAACCCCGGATTTCGGGCAGCGGCACCTCGGTGTATATGGGGCGTAGCCTGGATCAACTCCTGGACCGGGCTGATGCCTACCGGAAGGAATTTGGGGATGAGTACATCTCGATCGAGCACATGTTGCTGGGCTATGGGAAGGACGATCGCTTTGGACGGGCCTTTTTCCAGGAGTTCAAACTGGATGAAGCAAAGCTGAGAAAGGCAATTGAAGAGATTCGGGGGAGTCAGAAAGTGACCGATCAAAATCCAGAGGGAAAATACGAAGTCCTAGAGAAATATGGGCGTGACCTGACCGACTTCGCCCGCCAGGGGAAACTGGACCCGGTGATTGGTCGGGATGATGAGATCCGACGCACGATTCAAATTCTCTCCCGACGTACCAAGAATAACCCGGTGCTGATTGGGGAACCTGGAGTGGGCAAAACGGCGATCGCCGAAGGATTGGCCCAGCGGATTGTCAAAGGGGATGTGCCGGAATCTCTGCGAGACCGTAAGCTGATTGCCCTCGACATGGGAGCGCTGATCGCAGGGGCCAAGTTCCGGGGTGAGTTTGAGGAGCGGCTGAAAGCCGTCCTGAAAGAAGTGACGGAATCCAATGGCAGTATTATCCTCTTTATCGACGAGATTCATACGGTGGTCGGGGCTGGCGCAACCCAGGGGGCCATGGATGCGGGCAACCTGCTCAAGCCCATGCTGGCCAGAGGGGAGTTGCGTTGTATCGGAGCCACCACCCTGGATGAATACCGCAAGTACATTGAAAAGGATGCAGCCCTGGAGCGGCGGTTTCAGCAGGTCTACATCGACCAGCCTAGCGTGGAGGACACGATCTCGATTTTGCGGGGTCTGAAGGACCGCTATGAAACCCACCATAATGTCAAGATTGCCGACAGCGCTCTGGTGGCAGCAGCCACCCTATCCAACCGCTATATCTCCGATCGCTTCCTGCCGGATAAAGCGATTGACCTGGTGGACGAGGCAGCAGCCAAACTGAAGATGGAGAGCACCTCCAAACCGGATGAACTGGACGAAATTGATCGCAAGATCCTGCAGTTGGAGATGGAACGGCTCTCTCTGCAGAAGGAAAGTGACCCGGCCTCCCGCGATCGACTGGAGCGATTGGAGCGGGAACTGGCAGACCTCAAGGAGGGACAGTCCGGCCTGAATGCCCAGTGGCAGGCCGAAAAGGAAGTCCTCGATCGGCGCAAAACCATTAAAGAAGAGATCGACCAGGTCAATATCGAAATCCAACAGGCCGAGCGAGACTATGACCTGAACCGGGCCGCTGAGTTGAAGTATGGGAAGTTGACGAACCTGCAGCGCCAACTGGAGGAGACGGAAGCCAAGCTGACCCAGACCCAGAAGACGGGTAAGTCCCTGTTGCGGGAGGAAGTCACCGAGTCGGATATTGCCGAGATTATTTCCAAATGGACCGGCATCCCCCTGAACAAACTGGTGGAATCGGAGAAGGAAAAATTGTTGCACCTGGAAGAAGAACTGCACCAGCGGGTGGTGGGTCAGGCAGAAGCGGTAACGGCTGTCGCTGACGCCATTCAACGGGCACGAGCAGGTCTGGCTGATCCGAATCGACCCACAGCCAGTTTCATCTTTCTGGGACCTACTGGCGTGGGTAAGACAGAACTGGGCAAAGCCCTGGCCGCTTATCTCTTTGATACGGAAGAGGCTATGGTCCGGATTGACATGTCGGAGTACATGGAGAAGCACTCGGTCTCTCGGTTGATTGGGGCTCCTCCCGGTTATGTGGGCTATGAGGAAGGGGGCCAACTGACGGAAGCGATTCGCCGCCGTCCCTATGCGGTCATCCTGTTCGATGAAATCGAGAAAGCTCACCCGGATGTGTTCAATATCATGTTGCAGATCCTGGATGATGGTCGGGTGACGGATTCCCAGGGCCACACGGTGGACTTTAAGAACAGTGTCATCATCATGACCAGTAACGTCGGCTCCCAGTTCATTCTGGATGTGTCTGGGGATGAATCTCGTTATGATGAAATGCAATCCAGGGCTCTGGAGGCACTGCGGAACAGCTTCCGACCAGAGTTCCTGAACCGGATTGATGAGATCATCATCTTCCATACCCTGCAACGGAGTGAACTGCGCGAGATCGTCAAGTTGCAGGTGAAGCGGCTGGAGCAGCGGTTGAGCGATCGGAAGATGGCCCTCAAACTCTCGGATGCTGCCCTTGATTTTCTGGCTGACGTGGGCTACGACCCCACCTATGGGGCTCGTCCTTTGAAGCGGGCGATTCAACGGGAACTGGAAACCCAGATTGCCAAGGCCATCTTGCGAGGGGAATTTGATGACGGGGATACGATTTATGGGGATGTGGAGAACGAGCGGCTGTCCTTTAAGCGGCTACTGGCTGAGTTGTTGACCACCCCATAAGCGCTCAGGATTCATCCTATTAGATGAGGAAATAAGGGCTCAAATCGGCTGCGGATTGGGTCTACTTCCTCATCTGATGTTTATTGGATGAAGTCCTATGCAGAGCTCCTGGTGGTTTAAACCTAGTTTATTGCCGATCGCATTGATGGGCCTTCTCTCAGCCCGTCCGATCGGCCTAGCCGCAACCCAGGGCAACCCTACCAATCTCCCGACCCGGCCTCCCTTAACCTCATCTATAGCCCGCAAGGTTCTTCCCAGACCGACTACCCTACCCCAGGGGACGCAAAAGAAAATTCTCCAGAAAATTGCTCAGGATTTAGCAATTCCGATCGATCAGCTTAAACTGACCGCTGCCCGATCTGCGGTATGGGATGGATGTCTAGGGGTGGCTGGGCCAATGCAGGCCTGCACCAAGATTGCCATTTCTGGCTGGCAGGTAATTATCGCGGGCCCCCAACAGTACTGGGTTTACCACACGGACCAGAATGGGTCTCGGATTAAACAGAATCCCACCACCAGTGGCAAAGGCAGAATTGTTCCTACTTTCTGGACGTTCAATCCCCGTTCATTCAGCACGGATATCAGTGACAATGTGGTGTTTCAATCCATCACCACAGGGGGGATTGCAGGGGTCAGTTACAAGACCATCTTGCTGCAAAATGGGCAGGTACTGCGATCGGACCTGCGGGGAAATACGATGACGCCGCCCCAGGTGGTTCGCAAACTGTCACCGCAGCAGGTACAAATTTTTGTCCAAGCTCTGCAACAACATGAGCTGGGGGACTTTCTGGGGTTCAACTACCCGGCAGTGCAGGGGTCGGCGGATTATTTCACGGTGACGCTGATGGTTCCCTACGGACGTAAGGGGGTTCAGTATGCTGATATTATTCAGAACCAGCTTCCTGTTAGGTTGCAGCAGGTGATTCAGACCTGGGAGATGATCAGCAGTCCATAAAGACGCGATTAATCGCGTCTCCCCAGGCTGGCTACTGTGTACCCATAATCCCCTCCTGGGAGGGGTAGGGGTGGGTTCAACCCTTCTGCTCCCGTTCCTAGACCCACCCCGGCCCTGCAGGCCACCCCTCCCGAGAGGGGATTTCACGCGAGTCTGCTGACTTGAGCCAAGCTTTTCAGAGATCTGTATACGCGGTAGCCCCAGGCTGGAGGGTGTCCACGACAAAAGTGTGGGTTTTCCCTACCGCAGTTTCCCGGAGTGATCTGGCAGGATCAGGGTGGGATGGAGAGGAGGAGCAAGAACACTTCTATTCCGCCCTATCTCCCAAAAAGCTATCTCAGAAGCGGCTGATGGTTGCAGTGTGATCATCCAGGACGCAGATTTGAGGTTGGCTTTGCTCTGAAATCTGGAGTCCTGTCGAGAGGAGCAACTATGGCTGAACCGATTAACAATGGCAGTCCCACTGACTCGGAACCGGTCAAGGTGACTGCAAGCGCACGGCTTGATCGCATCCGCAAGATTATTCAAGCGGCTGCAGTCCAGACGATCGTGGAGTTCAAAGCGGGTTCTGAAGATTTTCGCACGATCGCAGTAGAGACGCTGCGCCAACCCTATCAGGCTCTGCGGCAGCGTCTGCAGTCCCTGAATCTCTGGTATGACAACCTTGCAGCTCAGGCTCAGTCCCAGGAGGTTACCCATCTGGAACAGAAGCAGGCAGAGTTGGAGAGCAAGGTCGGTGATGTGGGTGCTGCTGTGGCCCAGCAGGAACAACGTATCCGCCAACGGGTAAAACAATTTCTGCAAGTTGTTGCAGCCCGACTCTAACGGTTTCAGGTTTTTGGTTTCCCATCATTTTTCATCATTTAGCCCTGTGAGGTATTTCTGATATGCAAGTCATTCGCATTATTGCTGCTATTCTGCTGCCCCCCCTCGGCATTTTTCTCACCTACGGATTAGGACCGACCCTGCTGGTTAACATTTTGCTGACCCTGTTGGGTTGGGTACCCGGAATTATCCATGCCCTCTGGGCGATCGCCAAGCATGAAGAAGTTGCCAAACGGCAAGAAACCGCCTGATACCAGAACAATACTGGCCACCGAGGTCCTGCTATCCCCTTCGGACTATCGTTCAGGACCCAGGCTCCAACCCAAATTCCAACGTAAGCAAGGAGAACCAAAATGCTCGGATTCTTTCTCACGACTCTGATTACGGCCCTCAGCCTGCTGATTGTTGACCTGGTTGTTCCAGGAGTTGATATTGCCACATTTGCCGCTGCCTTACTGGCTGCCGTCTCCATTGGATTTGTGAACGGAACGATCAGGCCAGTCCTGTTTATTCTGTCGTTGCCGATTAACCTGCTTACCCTGGGGGCCTTTACCCTGGTCCTGAACGGGGTGTGTTTCTGGCTGGCTTCCCTGCTGGTGCCTGGTTTTGCAGTCCATGGGATCATCGGCTTCATTCTGGGACCGATCGTGCTTTCCCTGGGCAGCACCTTCCTGAGCAAATACTTTGCTGAGCGGGGCACGGGTCAGGGATTGGCTGGCAGCTCCACCGGGGTCACCCTGGAAGCCGAGAAGTAGTAAAACTCGTGGAAYGACTTAGGAATGAGAATTAAATAACACCGATAAACTTCTGCTTGCCCTCACCCCCCTGCCCCCTCTCCCGSCGGGAGAGGGGGAGGGGTTGGGGGTTGGGGGTGAGGGCTGAAAATCTCGGAGTTATTAAATCCACGATCCTTAGAGAACAGAGGCTTCGATTTCAGTGGGCCGCTTTTCCCGTAATTTCTGAGAGTAGAACGAAGCTGATTCTTCACCTCGATGGCATTCCTTGGCAAACTCAATCAGGTGATGCCCTACCAGACCCACATGGATCAGGCTTTCGATATCCCCCCGTTTCAAGGCGGGTTTGGCCATGCTCCAGAAGGTTTTGCGGTAACTGCCAAAAATTCCGACCCGGAGCAGAATATTCCCCATAATTGTCAGCCCTTTGCGGATATTCTCGCCAGAAGTCCGGGCTGGGCTGTTGGGAACGGCGATCCGATTCGGGTAAGTATGCTCCATCTGGTAGGCAAAGCGCTGATAGAGGAATTCCGGCTCATAGGCGGTGGTGATGCAGCGTCGCCACATGTCCACCACCTGATGGTAGGGCAGGAGAAACTCCACGTTCGATTCCCGGCCTGCTCCAGAATTTAACCGCCCTTCCTGTTCTAATCTCCGCCACAGGGGAGTCTTGGGCAGGGCATGCAGCAGGTTAATCGTCAGCATCGGAATCTGGGACAGGCGAATAAAGTCCAGGATGCGATCGCCCGTCTCTGGCGTATCCGTATCCAACCCCAGAATAATGCCCGACACCACTTCCATACCGTAGCTGTTCAAGCGCTGAATCCCTTCCAGGATCGGCAGACTCAAATTGTGGTCTTTGGAGATGGATTTGAGGGCATCGGTTTCGGGGGTTTCAATGCCACAGAACACGGTACAGAAGTAGGCTTCCCGCATCATCTCCAGTAGTTTCGGGCTCTGGGCCAGGTTCAGGGTGGCCTCACAGGCAAACTGCACCGGATAGCCATTTGCCTTCTGCCAGTTGATCAGGTGGGGCAGAAGTTCGGAAACGGCCCGTCGATCGCCGACAAAGTTGTCATCTACAAAGTACACGGCTCCTGGATTGCCCGACTCCAGCATGGCATCTAGTTCCCGCAGCACCTGTTCGGGAGTCTTCAATCTGGGGTCCCGGCCATACAGTTCGGGAATATCGCAGAACTCACAGCGGTAGGGGCAACCACTGGAAAACTGGACATTGGCCAGAAAGTACTGCCCCAGATCCAGCTTGTCATAGGCTGGGGTGGGAAACTCTCGCAGGGGCAGCCGTTCCTTGGTCTCGAAGCGGATCTGCTGTTCTGGCCGCTGGCCATTCAGATCGATGTACTCGATCATGCGATCGGTGGCGTCTCCCAGTTCCCCCAGGTGCAGGAGATCGAAGTCTGGGTAATATTCGGGGCAACCGGAGACGGAAGGACCACCGACGATCGTCAGCTTGCCGCAGCAGTGGGCCTTTTCGTTGATCTCATTGATTTGGGGCCGCTGAATGTGCATGCCGCTGACAATCACCGCATCTGCCCATTGGTAGTCAGAGGGGGCTGCTGGTTTAATGTTCTCGTCTATAAAGCGCACCTCCCACTCTTTGGGCAAGTACGCGGCCACAATCAGAATGCCCTGAGGGGGCATGAAGGCCCGCACATGGGCCATCAAGGGATAGGCGTAGTGGAAGGTGCCGAAAGATTTGCTGTACTTGGGGAAGACGCAGAGTATCCGCCGATGATGGCGGGGCTGGTAGTGAACTCTGCCGATCGTGCTTTCTGGAACCGGTTGAATAAACTCCTGATCCTTCACCTTACCGTTGAGTACTGCCGTCATCTTGCCTCACACCAGGGGTTTTTGATCAGGGTATCACTGCTCTGCCGGTCACTCAAGCTATCTAAAGATGTATGATACTAATGTTCTGTATTTGCTGCGCTAATAGAGGCTAGAACGTGCAAACCGTTTCAACAGAGAAAGCCACACTTTACGATCTGGAGCAACGCTTTGGCTTGTTACAGGTGGAGGATGAAGGCTTTTTTCGGGAATGGCAGACGGATCTGCAACCACTATCGGAAACCGAACAACAGCGCCTCGAGCGGGTGCGTCTGGCCTATGAAAACCTGGCCCGCCGATCGCTGCTGGAAAATACGGTCAAGTTGAATGAGGGTGATCTGGGGGTTGTGCTGCAAGTGATGAAGCGGCTGGCCGGTTTGGTAGGAGCAGCTTAGGGCAGAGGAGCAGATCTGGATGTTATAGCCAGAGGGAAGGAGAGAATGGGGACTATCTTGAACTTAGCGCCAATTACGACCCTGACACGGCAGCAATTTTATCAGTTATGTCTGGCAAATCCGGATGTGCCCATGGAACGATCGCCCACGGGAGACTTAATTATCATGACCCCCATAGGTGGAGAGGGTAGCAATCAGGAAGCGCATTTGATCCTCAAAGTTGGAATCTGGAATGAAGGCACTGGATTGGGGATGGTGTTTAGCTCTCAGACGGTGTTTAGTTTACCAGGAGGGGGCGATCGTTCACCGGATGTTGCCTGGGTCCGGTTGGAGCGCTGGCAGAAGTTGGGCCAGGAGGACCGGGAAGGATTTCCACCGATCTGCCCCGATTTTGTGATTGAGTTGCGCTCTCGCAGCGATCGTCTAAAGCCATTGCAGGACAAGATGCGGGAATACCTTGCCTGTGGGTTGCAGTTGGGCTGGTTGATCAATCGGCAGGATCAGCGGGTAGAAATTTATCGGGCAGGACAGGCTGTAGAGGTGGTGGCGATGCCAATCTCCCTTTCCGGGGAGGCAGTGTTGCCAGGGTTTGTGCTAGAGGTACGTTGAAGCTCCGCCAGAGATAGAACAGCGATCGCTCCCGTTAACCTGCAGCGGCAAATACGGCATCAGTGGTCAAATTCAAATTTGGAAACATGCCAGAAATCAAGGCGTCTCCAGTCACAAATCGCCGCATTTGATACTCATTATCCTCAAGCTGGCAGATTGTAATCGTCGGTTGTTTCGGGTTACCCACATGGCGTACCGCACCCAAAGCCCGAAAATCAACCAGCCAATATTCGGCAATGCCCATGGCCTCGTATTCCACCAGCTTATGACCATAATCATCCCGCCAGTTGGTGCTGACGACCTCAATCACCAGGGGAACAGTTGCGCCATTCTGAATGACCGAAGCCTTTGGCCAGAGGGGTTCCTGCTGCAATAACTCCCGATTCAGCACCACCACGTCTGGCACATAGCCCGATCCTTCTGCCTGGGGTTTGATTAGGCAGGTTCGAGGAATTGAATAGGGCAACTGGTTGCGCCGAATTTCGAGGTTTAGTTCTGCGGCCAGAAATCCACCGACATCTTCATGAGGTCCTGTGGGTACCATTTCAACCACAACCCCCTCAATCAGTTCATAGCGGCGGCCATTGTCGGGATACCACTCTAAAAAGTCGTTAAAACTCAGCGGGTGTCCCACCTGTGGTTGAACCATAATGGCTCCTCCTCACGTTTTACGCCTCTCTAGGATTGTGAATCAAATTCGGAATCAATTCCTGTTCTTCAATAATTCTGATAAAGCAAGCCTAACAAACGACCTGGTCGCAGGGTGAGCCAGGGCGATCGCCGATCGATCTCAGGAAAATGAGGATTGCAGAACACCAGGGTCTACAATGAATCCTCATGAAATTGCTTACTTTTCTTTTACAGTCCTCTGGGATGACGGTGGTGATCGCCCTCATCACTGGATTTATTAGTGGTGGCAGCACAGCCGGTCTGATTGCCCTGATCAGCCACGCCCTGAATCAGCGAGGGGTAATAGCGATGCCTACCCTGGCCTGGGCCTTTATCGGGTTGGCGATCGTGTCTCTGGTCACCAGCATCGTCTCCCAGTTGATGTTGATTCGCCTCTCCCAAAATGCGATTTTCCAATTGCGATTGCGCCTGAGCCGGCAAATTCTGGGTGCTGAACTGAGCCAGTTGGAAGTGTTGAAAACCCCTCGGCTGCTGGCGACGCTCACTGAGGATGTGCAGGCTGTTTCCGATGCGGTTTTTGCGATTCCCTTTCTCTGTATCGACCTGGCGATCGTCCTGGGATCTCTGATCTATATCACCCTGCTGTCCTGGACGGTGTTGCTGCTGGTCTGTGGGTTTATGCTGGTGGCAATTGGCAGTTGTCAGGTGCTGATCGATCGGGGGAGCCGTAAACTGGCCCTGGCCAGGGACGATCAGGATCACCTGTTTGCTCATCTGCGGACAGTCACCGATGGGGTGAAGGAACTGAAGCTGAACTACCAGCGGCGGCAGTCCTTTCTGACGGAAGACCTGGAAACCACAGCCGCTATCTATCGGCAGCACAATATTCTGGGATTGACCTACTTTGCCGGAACTGCCAGTTGGGGCAGACTGCTGTTCTTTTTTGCGGCTGGATTCGTCCTGTTCGCCTTACCCAATCTGGTCCAGGTGGCCTCCCCCACGATCTCCAGCTATATCCTGACCTTCACTTTTCTGATGCTGCCCATGGATAACCTGGTGAATCGATTGCCGATTCTCAGTAAAGCTGGGATTTCCCTCCGTAAAATTGAGTCCCTGGGCCTGTCTCTGGAGAGTCGAGCCGAGGTCACGGTTCCACCACCTGCCGTCAAGGCCGACTGGCAAAACCTGTCGCTGAAAGGGGTTACCCACACCTATCATCGAGAGCTAGAGGACCGGGAATTTACCCTGGGACCGATCGACCTGACTTTCCATCCAGGTGAGTTGGTCTTCATTGTTGGGGGCAATGGCAGTGGTAAGTCTACCCTGGCAAAGCTGATCACCGGATTATATTCCCCCGATGTCGGAGAAATTTACCTGGACGATCAGCAGATTACGACCGAGAACCGCGAGTGGTATCGCCAGCATTTTTCGGTGGTGTTTTCGGATTTCTACCTGTTCGATCGGCTGATGGGCATCGATCATCCCGGTCTGGATACCCAGGCCCAGCGGTATCTGGAAAAATTACAACTGAATCAAAAAGTTGAAATTGCCCAGGGTCGTTTCTCTACCACTGCTCTCTCCCAGGGACAGCGCAAACGTCTGACCTTGCTGACCGCTTACCTGGAGGATCGCCCGATCTACCTGTTTGACGAATGGGCCGCTGATCAGGACCCGGCCTTCAAAGAAATCTTCTATACCCAGTTCCTCCAGGAATTGCGCAATCGAGGTAAGACCGTGCTGGTGATCAGCCATGACGATCAGTACTTCAAAGTCGGCGATCGGGTGATCAAACTCAACTACGGCCAAATCGAGCTAACCTATGCTCAGTGCCCATAGAGGAGTTGCCCATGTGTGGAATTACTGGTTTTTGGGACTTCTCCCGATCGCACCCCGATGAATGGCTGGGCAATGTCACCCGGCAGATGGCTGCTACTTTGATCCACCGGGGACCGGATGGCAGCGGCCTGTGGACCGATGCCGCCACGGGCATCGCCCTGGGCCATCGCCGACTGGCGATCGTTGATCTGTCCCCAGAAGGCCATCAGCCCATGCGATCGGCCCACGATCGCTATGTCATGGTTTTCAATGGCGAGATCTATAACTTTCTGGACCTGCGGCAACAGTTGAAATCTCTGGGACACCCGTTTCGGGGCCACTCAGACACGGAGGTGATGCTGGCCAGTTTCAGCCAGTGGGGGGTAGAAGGGTCACTCCAAAAATTTATTGGCATGTTTGCCTTCGCCCTCTGGGATCGGCAGGAACATCAACTTTATCTGGGCCGCGATCGTCTGGGGGAAAAGCCTCTTTATTATGGCTGGATCGGCCACACCTTTTTGTTCGCCTCCGAGTTGAAAGCCTTAAAAGCTCACCCAGATTGGCAGGGGGAAATCGATCGCAATGCCCTGGCCCTGTTTCTGCGCCACAACTATATTCCGGCTCCCTACTGCATTTACCAGGGGATGCACAAGCTGTTGCCAGGAACGCTGCTTACTCTGAGTAGTCCATCATCGGCAGTGGCTCCGGTGTCTTACTGGTCGGTGCGAGACTGCGTGACTACTGGGCTGGCTCACCCCTTTGGAGGGAATGACTCAGAGGCCATTACTGAACTGGACAGTCTGCTGCGCCATGCGGTCAGCCAACAGATGGTGGCGGATGTGCCGCTGGGGGCTTTTCTCTCAGGGGGCATCGATTCCTCAACGATCGTGGCCCTGATGCAGGCCCAGAGCGGTCAGCCAGTGAAGACGTTTACGATCGGCTTTCGGGAAGCGACCTATAACGAAGCCGACCATGCCAAGGCTGTGGCGCAGCATCTGGGCTGTGATCATGCGGAACTCTATGTCACCCCGGCAGAGAGTATTGGGGTGATTCCAAAATTACCTGTTTTGTACGACGAACCCTTTGCCGATGCTTCCCAGATTCCTACCTTTCTGGTCGCTCAATTGGCAAGGCAGCAGGTGACGGTCAGCCTGTCTGGGGATGGGGGCGATGAGATCTTCGGAGGCTATGCCCAATACTTCTGGGGCGATCGGATCTGGCGGGTGATTCGTCGCATCCCCTATCCCTTGCGACATCTAATAGCCCGTGTTCTCAGAGCCCTGCCTCCCGATCGCTGGAATGCCCTGTTTTCTGCCCTGCACCTGCCTTCTCCCTATTTCTCGCCCGGTGATAATGTGTATCGGCTGGCAGCGGCTCTTTCGACTCCAGAGGCGATCGGTCTTTACCTGCATCTACTGTCCCAGTGGCAGGACCCGGCCACTCTGGTCATTGGTGGGATGGAACCGACGACCCTCTACAATTCGGTGACAAACTGGCCAAAGATGGGGCAGGTGTTCCCGGCCATGATGTATGCGGACCAGATGATTGAACTGCCAGATGACATTCTGGTTAAGGTAGACCGGGCCACCATGGGGGTCAGTCTGGAGGCCCGTGCCCCATTGCTGGATCATCGGGTGATTGAGCTGGCTTGGAAGCTACCAATGGCGATGAAAGTTCGGCAAAATCGAGGCAAATGGCTGTTGCGTCAGGTTCTCTACCGCTATGTCCCACCGGCTTTGATCGATCGGCCTAAAATGGGGTTCAGTGTTCCCGTGGGGCGGTGGTTGCGCCAGGGAGACTTGCGAGACTGGGCCGAGGCCCAACTCAGCGAGCAGCGATTGCACCAGGAAGGCTTTCTCTGCCCCCAAAGAGTACGCCAGAAATGGACCGAACATCTGGCCGGAACCTACAACTGGAAATCCCATCTGTGGAATGTGTTGATGTTTCAGGCATGGCTGGAGGCCCAATGACACACCCATTATCGGTTGGGGTCGTGGTGGATCTGGAATGGGGTTCCCATGCGGGTGGCCATGTCAAATGCTGGGAACGCTTTGCCGAGGCTGCTGTGGCCTGTGGGGATGGGGTTGACCTGACGGTTTACTATCTGGGAGTCAAAGCTACGACGGTGACGATCGCCCCCCATGTGCGCTATCAGATCCTGCCCCCAGTTCTGGGGACGAACCGAATTCCCTTCCTGCAGGAGCGATCTCGGGATACGGATCTGGCTCCCTTCAATCCCCGCCTAGCTCAGCTACTGCGCCGTCACCAGGTTCTGCATTTCACCAGTGCCTTCACCAGTTCCCGCACGGCCCATCGAGTTGCCCACAGATACCACATCCCCCTGATCAGTTCCATCCACACTGACCTCCCTACATTTACCCGAATTTATTCCCAGGAGATTATTGGCCGCTTTGTGGGGCAGGGCTGGCTTTATGGCCTACTGTTCGATCGACTGCATCTGCAAAACTGGCTGGCGGAGGATATGCGCCGTCAGTGGCGCAGACTGCTGCGGGATTGTGATCGGGTGCTGGTGTCCCAGCCAGAGGACCGAGAACTCTTGCAGGGATTATTGTCCGAAGATCGTCTCTCTTCCTTACGACGAGGCATTGACAAGGAACGGTTCCATCCCAAACATCGCGATCGCGATCGGCTGCAGGCCACCTTTGGGATTCCGTCAGAGATGCCTGTCCTGTTGTTTGTGGGCCGGGTGGATGACAGCAAAAAAGTGATGACCCTGGCTGAATCTGCCCAAGCCTTGTGGCAGGCCGGTCAGCCCCTGCAGGTTCTGGTGGTGGGAGAAGGCTCAGCCGGAGAGCGAGTCCGCCGGGTTTTGGGACCGCAGGTTACGCTTCCAGGCAATCTGCCCCAGACGGAATTGAGCTGGATCTATGCCAGTGCTGATCTATTTGTCTTTCCCTCGGAAAGTGAAGTTTCTCCCAATGTCGTTCTGGAGGCCAGAGCCTCTGGTTTGCCCGTCTTTGTCTCTGCCAGGGATGGGGGAGCCCAGTTTGTTCGACAACCGGATATAGATGGTGTTCTAGTGCGGGAATCCAGTCCAGAAGCCTGGGCTCAGGCTCTCCTGCCGTTCCTGGTAGACCCCCAAAAACGGCTGGCCATGGGACGGGAAGCCCGTCGGGCACTGGAAATCTACTGGCCGTCCTGGGAAGATGTTTTCCGAGAAGATCTGTTAGCTGTGTGGCAATCTGTGAATCCCGATCGCTAAACCGTTCCCCCTTATCCGACAATAGGAAATTATGCCCTTTGCTTGGGCTATCCCATGCGCCCTAATCCCAAAATCGACGATTCTGCCATATTTCCCAATTAAATTAATCCGACCTATGCAACAGACCAAACCCAGGGATGTTCAGGTTTATCCGATCGCGCCCGATACGACTGCTTTAAGATCTCGCAGTTGGAACCGTCTCCGCTTTGAAATTGAGTATGCCCTGGAGCGGGGCACAACTGCCAATTCTTATGTGATTCGGGGGGATAAAACGGCGTTAATTGACCCTCCTGGCGAAAGCTTCACCGAAATTTACCTGACCGAGTTGCAGAAACGCTTCGATCCCAAGCAACTGGATTATGTCATCCTGGGTCATGTCAATCCGAATCGGGCTGTGACACTGAAAGCCCTGCTGGAACTGGCAGATGTCACTTTTATCTGCTCGAATCCAGCGGCGATCGCTCTCCGCAACGCCCTGCCCGACTATGAATTGAAGCTTCTGGTGATGCGGGGAGATGAGACCCTGGATCTGGGGCAGGGGCACCTCTTAAAGTTCATTCCTGTGCCTACCCCCCGCTGGCCTGATGGCCTTTGCACCTACGACCCCCAGACCCAGATTCTGTTTTCAGACAAGTTCTTTGGCTGTCATGTCTGTGGCGATCAGGTGTTTGATGAAGGCTGGTCTATTCTGCGGGAAGACCGACGCTACTACTATGATTGCCTCATGGCTCCCCATGCTCGTCAGGTGGAGTCTGCCCTGGACAAAATTGCCGCACTTATCGTTGCCCAAATGGGGCAAGAAATTGACAACCCTTCCGCTCTGGTCTTTGCACCCAACCATGGGTCTCTGGTTCGGTACGGGTTGATCGAGCTGTTTCAGTCCTACCAGAAGTGGAGCCAGCAGCAACGGGGGCAAGAGTTGTCTGTCGCTCTGATCTATGCCTCGGCTTACGGGAATACGGCGACGCTGGCCCAGGCGATCGCCCGGGGCATCACAAAGGCTGGGGTTGCTGTGGAATCTATCAACTGTGAAATTACCCCGGCTGATGAGATTCAGACGGCGCTGGAAAATTGTGCTGGTTTCATTATGGGTTCCCCGACCCTGGGTGGGCATGCTCCTACCCCTGTGCAAACAGCTCTGGGCATCGTGCTATCTACTGCGGCTAAAAGTAAGCCAGCCGGTGTGTTTGGCTCCTTTGGCTGGAGTGGAGAAGCGATCGACTTGATCGAAGGCAAACTGCGGGATGCAGGGTATAGCTTGGGGTTTGAAACGATCAGGGTCAAATTCAAGCCGACGGATGTCACGCTCAAACTTTGTGAAGAAGCGGGAACGGACTTTGCCCAGGCCCTGAAGAAGGCCAAAAAAGTACGGGAACCCCGGCAACCCGCCAGCAGTGTGGAACAGGCGATCGGTCGAGTAGTGGGTTCCCTCTGTGTGGTTACGGCAAAACAGGGGGATGTTTCCAGTGCCATGCTGGCCTCCTGGGTGTCCCAGGCGACTTTTAACCCTCCTGGTTTGACGATCGCAGTAGCGAAAGACCGGGCGATCGAGTCCCTGATGTATTCGGGTAGCAACTTCGTGCTGAACATCCTGGCAGAGGGAAATCATCTGGGCTTGATGAAGCATTTCCTGAAACCTTTCCAGCCTGCCGAAGATCGCTTTGCCGGTGTTGTGGTTGAACAGACTGCTGATCATCTCCCAATTCTGCAGGAAGCTCTAGCTTATCTGCACTGTCGGGTTGAAAGCCGGATGGAGTGCGGTGATCACTGGCTGGTTTATGCCACCCTTGACAGTGGTAAAGTGCTCCAGCCTGCTGGGGTCACGGCTGTCCATCACCGCAAGTCGGGTACCCACTACTGATCGGGCCTCTAGGCCTGGGGGACTCGCTTTTCCAGGTACTGGCCGATCATCTGCTGTTCTCCAGCTCTGGAGATGATGGTCTGACGAGTGCGGTACTGGTGTCCGATCAGTTTCAACTCTTCTTCGAAGACAGAGCCATCATATTCAGTCCGGAGGCAAAGGGTTTGGGGGTTGGGGAAGCCATAGTCTGCAGTCACAGGCTTCAGGGTTGCAAAGCCTCGATCGCGATACAGTATGCCCCCTCTGGCCCCAAATACTGTGGACCCCCTGGATTTCTTCCGACCGGATGCAGCGTCCTTACTTTCCCAGGTCACCATCGTCCCACAAATCAGGGAGATGCTGTCAGGGAGCTCATGCAATTGGGCCAGTTGCATCAGTTCCTGGCTGCCCTGCTCCAGAAATTGGCTGGTGATGAAGGTGACCAGCTCCTGAGTCTCGCCATCTGGAAGGGTGTAATATCGTCGCTCCGATCGCCAATCTCCTTCCGATTTCCGGAAGAATTCGATAATCAGCGATTCGTCTGTGGTTTGAGCATTTCGCAGCAATAACGTCACAACTTCGGTCCTCACAGAAAATTGAGGTAATCATAACGGCACAAAAGTAAAGTTTATCGAAATAAATCTTTACATCTCTTTCATTCTAATCCATGAATTCTGATTTTGCCCTCCATCAGGAGGGTTATCCTGGAAGCAAAAACTGGGATATTTGTCCTCTCAGGATCGCCTGCTAGATTCTTTATTTGTCAGGGGATCTAGATAATTTAGGGGGTGTCCTGATGCTCATACGCCGCTACAATTCGTTGCACTAGCGGATGACGAACGACATCAACCTGGGTCAGATTGCAGAAGGCGATGCCTTCAACATGGTGCAGAATTTTCTGAGCCACTGCCAAACCAGAAGATTGTTGAGGGGCCAGATCAGTCTGGGTCAGGTCGCCCGTCACCACCATGCGAGAACGGAAGCCCAGGCGAGTCAGAAGCATTTTCATTTGGGCTGGCGTTGTATTTTGAGCCTCATCCAGGATAATGAAGGCGTTATTTAGGGTCCGCCCCCGCATATAGGCGATCGGGGCCACCTCGATCACCCCTCGTTCCATCAAACTGGCGATTTTTTCCGGCTCAATAAATTCGTACAGGGCATCATAGAGGGGGCGCAGGTAAGGATTGACCTTCTGTTGCAAGTCGCCGGGCAAGAACCCCAACTTCTCACCGGCTTCAACCGCCGGACGGGTGAGAATCAGACGCTCGTATTGATTCGCCAGAAATGCCTGTACGGCCAGGACAGCAGCCAGGAAAGTTTTTCCTGTTCCAGCAGGCCCGATGCAAAAAGTAAGGTCATGGGTTTGGACCGCCTTAATATATTGTCGCTGGCGGAAGGTTTTGGCCCGAATCTCTTCTCCCCGCCGATTTCGGGCCAGAATATCGCGCTGCAGGCTCTGTAAGTCATCCTGACGTTGTGTGTCCAGGGCCTGACGAGCCGTTAAGATGTCAGCTCGATCGATCGGCTTTCCCTGACTCCAGAGAGAATCCAGGGATTTGACCAACTGCCTACAAAGAGCAATCTGATCCGCTTCTCCGGAGATGAACAGCTCCTGGCCTCGAAGAACCACCACAGCCCCTGTTTGCCGACTGAGAACCTTAAGATTCTCTTCCTGATAACCTGCCAGGACGATCGCGCTTTGGGAATTGGGTAATGGAATGGAAACGGTTTGGGGCATTCAGATAAAATGTGTGACCAATCTGATTCTGTCATGCTATCTCTCCAGTTGTCTAATCTGCCATCTGGATGTTGTAGAGAGAGGTTACAGGGAGAGATAGCATGAAACAGCAGAGACGTCGCATGAAACGTCTCTGCTCAAGTTGATCATTTGAAAGGGTCTGTGGGTTGTTAATAACGGTGTTTACGTGAAGCCTCAGCCTTGCGCTTCCGACGGAGGCTGGGTTTCTCATATCGTTCACGCCGTTTTACTTCAGACAAAATTCCGGCTTTCTGAATCTTTTTCTTAAACCGTCTCAATGCTGACTCGATCGACTCATTTTCTCCCAGACGTACTTCTGCCACTCCCTGTGTCACCTCCTTAGGCTTGCAAGACGAATTCTCTAAACCTCACTTTGCCGATGCCGGGACCGGACTGTTGGTTTTCCAGCAGTTGAACGACGGGACTGAGATTTTTCTGGCCGAGATTCACCATCTATGTCTTCATCAACGGCGAAACTTTGGGACCCGTAGATATCCAGGTAGGCCGATTGCCCTACGGCCTGAGCTGCCGCTGCTAAAACCGTGCGAATAGCCTGAATATTTCGCCCACCTCGACCAAACACTCGTCCCTTGTCTGAACTTTCAAAGGCCAACCGAATCCACACTCTGGGCTTACCAGAAGATGTTTCACAGTCTACCTTCAAGGAGTCTGGAGACTCCAGGAAAGGTTTGACTAAAAACTCGACCAGCCCGATATAGTCGGGCTGGGTACAGTGATGGACTGCATACTGTGATTGTGCAGTAGAGTTAATCTCCTGATCTGACTTACGTTCTTCCGGTAAGTCATGTGGACGCTTGTGCAGAGACATTCGCTTTTTGGAGGAGACGACGCACAGTATCAGTTGGTTGAGCGCCCTGCTGGAGCCGTTTCTGGATTGCAGGAATTTCTAGATGGACTTCTTCTGTGATGGGATTGTAGAAGCCCAATTCTTCCAGAGGGCGACCATCTCGCCGTGAAGTGCTGTTCACCGCTACGATGCGGTAGCTAGCCTGACGTTTCTTGCCGTATCGTTTTAGACGCAGTTTGATCATGAATCGCGGTAACGTTGACAGATAATGAAGTTAAAAATAAATCCGTGCCAAGTACACCATGATACCACCTCGTAAAGGGGTTTTGTAAAGGCCTGACTAGGATTTTGCCTCAAAGATGGCCAAATCCTTTTTTCTTTTTTTCCTTCTTCTTTTTCTTGGCATTTGGATTCCCACCGGAGTAGCCTCGCCAGCCCGGTGGGGGAGCCTGTCCACCAGGGGAGGCCCCGAAGGGGCTTCCCCCCATTCCACCAAACATGCCCCCCATCCCAGGGAATTGTCCTTGCCCCATCTGTTGCATCAACGATCGCATTTTCTGAAAATCACTGACTAGCTTCCCCACATCGGTTTCACCATAGCCAGACCCCCTGGCAATCCGTCGTCGCCGGCTGGGTGACCCTGATAGGAGGTCAGGGTTTTTCCGCTCCTCAACGGTCATGGAACCGATCATCGCCTCGGCTCGTTTGAGTTGCACTTCTCCCTGACGGAGTTGCTCATCGCTCAACTTGTTCATACCAGGGAGCATTTTCATGATGCCGCCCAGGGATCCCATAGTTTTCAGCAACCGAGTTTGCTTCAGGAAATCTGTGAAATCAAATTTGGCGGTGAGGATTTTTTCCTGTAGTTTTTCGGCATCAGCCAGATCTACGGCTTCCTGGGCTTTTTCCACCAGAGTCAGGACATCGCCCATGCCTAGAATTCGGGAGGCCATTCGATCTGGATAGAAGGGCTGCAAAGCATCGACTTTCTCTCCGACCCCAACAAACTTGATCGGCTGCCCGGAAATCTGCCTTACGGAGAGAGCTGCTCCGCCCCGCGTGTCCCCATCCATCTTGGTCAGAACTGCTCCGGTAATGCCAATCTGCTCATGGAAAGTTCGGGTCAGATTGGCGGCTTCCTGGCCCGTCATCGCATCCACCACTAGGAGAACCTCATGGGGCTGGACCGTGTGCTTGATCTGAGCCAGTTCTGCCATCATCTCCTGGTCGATCTGGAGACGCCCGGCGGTATCGATGATGACCGTATCCACCCCTTCGGCTCTGGCCCGTTCCACACCCTGCCGGGCAATCTCGACAGGATTGACATCCTTGCCCAGTTCAAAGACGGGGACATTGATCTGTTTACCTAATGTGACCAACTGATCGATCGCTGCTGGCCGGTACACATCGGTTGCCACCAACAAGGTGGAGCGGTTCTGTTTCCGCAGATGTAGGGCTAATTTTGCTGTGGCGGTTGTTTTACCGGTTCCCTGGAGACCGGCCATGAGCACGATCGTGGGAGCGTGGTCCATCTGAGCCAGGGGAACATTAGTCTCCCCCATCAGCCGCACCAGCTCATCATGGACAATCTTAATAAATTGCTGATCAGGGCGAACTCCAGAAATGACCTCTGCGCCCTGGGCCTTGGTCTGCACTTCGGCGACAAAATCTTTCACCACCTGGAGGCTCACATCTGCTTCGAGCAATGCCCGACGAACTTCTCTCAGAGCCTCTTGAATGTTGGACTCGGAAATTTTGTCTTGGCCGCGTAACTTCTTCCAGGCGGACTCTAGGCGTTCAGAAAGGGCATCAAACATGGAGGTGCAAATTTTGGACTAGTAATCATTCTACCCAACACCTGAACGCTTCAGCGGTGAGGCGCAAAATGAGGGGCAGTAATCCCCTGAACCGTTTATATTAACTTATGTAAAGCTTTTCTGGGGGATTGGTTATGACTTTGCGTCGAGACTTTCTCAGATTCTTGCTCATTAGCGCTCTAGTATTTTTTTCAGTGATCTCGTTTACAGCCCCTGCCCTGGCTTTGGGGGGAAAACTTCCTGAAATCGGCCAGCCTGCGCCAGCATTTACACTTCCAAGCAGTACAGGGGACGGTAGCATTTCCCTGGCAGATTATCGTGGGAAATGGGTCGTGCTCTATTTCTATCCGAAGGATTTTACCTCTGGTTGCACCCTGGAAGCCCGCAGATTTCAGCAGGATCTCCCAAAATATTTAGAGAAGAATACTCAAATCATTGGGGTGAGTGCGGATTCTGTTGATTCTCATACGGAGTTTTGTGATTCTGAGGGGTTGAAGTTTCCCCTCCTGTCCGATCGGGGTGGGAAAGTGAGCCAGGCTTACGGGTCCTGGTTGGGAATTGTTTCCCTGCGCCACAGTTTCCTGATTGATCCGGAAGGTATTCTGCAGGAGCGGTTTACCGGGGTCAACCCAGCAATTCACAGTCAGGAAGTCTTGGCCCGCCTGGAAGCCCTGCAATTAAACGGTTGAGGCATGAGAATTCAGTCAAACACTGTACCGCATTAGAGACTTTGTGCAACGTCTCTAATTAAAAATTAAAGTCCTGGAGTTCTTAAATCAGAATTCCAGGACTTTAGGATTGGTGGCGGGGCATGGATTTGAACCATGGACCTTCGGGTTATGAGCCCGACGAGCTACCAGACTGCTCTACCCCGCGTCGGCTTTACCAGTGTAACAACAAGTTCAGGGAATTGCAAGTAAATTACAACAGGGATAATTCGCCAAGGACTTCCAACCGCTTATACCCGCTCAAAGTCATGAAACTTTCGGTTAGCGTCTCTGAAATCGAAGGACTAATCCAGCCCATCTGCTTCAAAAGATGGATCGCAACTGCATGCTTGGCGCGAGCTGCCCCATCGATCACCTTAATCGCCAGACCCAGACCATCCCCCACCCGAGCGATGCACTGCATCCCTTCAGCCCCGGCCTTGCTTACCAACTCCCCTTCCGTCAGCCGCATTAACTCCGTATCAAATTCCCCGTCTCCTGAGATAAAAGCAGGATGGCTGGTCATTGCGCGGGCAATCCGCTCCATATCCAGACTGTCCCCAGAAGAGAGTTGGGCGTAGAGGGAGGCGATTTGCCCCAACTGCAGAAAATAGGTTGGCGCACCGCAATCATCGCGGGCCGTAATAATTTCCTCTGCTGGCATTCTGAGTAGCTCTGCCACTTTAGTGAGGATCAGGCGTTGCACCGGATGATTTCGCTGCAGATAGGAATTCAGAGGCCAGTTTCGCTGCTGACAAACTGCCAACATACCAGCATGTTTGCCCGAACAGTTGTATTCCAATGGACTGCGTTTCCCAACCGGTGTGGGACATTGGAGCGCAGATGGGTCCACATCACAGTGCCACAGGACATTAAAGACCTGGCGGACCTGCTCGATTTTGCCCTTATGGGAACTGCAAATAATAGCCAGATCTCTATCGGCGAGAGCAAATCGCTCCAAAGTTCCTGTTGTGGTTACCGCCAGAGCCTGAAAAGGTTTCAGGGCCGATCGGATAAAGACAGCAGTCTCTGCATTACCAGCAACAGACAGAAGTCGCCCTCTGTTGTCACAGACAGCAGCCTGAACATGGTGCTTGGATTCAATAATGCCTTCTCGTAAGAGCCTAACTTCCAGCTCCGGTGATTGAGTTCGTTTTCCCCTAGTCATGGGTATGACTTTGCCATACGAGCGGTGTCCATACAAGTCCTATGCTGCAAATCGATATTCTACCGCCCGATCGACCCACCTGCCAGAAAAATCCTAAATCCATAACCAGAGAAGGCTGCCTACCAGTAACAGGGATACCAGGACTAAGAAGGTAATCTGCAAGCGACGCAGAACGGGTTGAATTTCGTGGCTGACAATCAACCGATCACGCAAGATAACTTCGGGAGGCTTTGACCATTGCTGACCATCGTACCAACCAGACTCCTCGTAAAAGATGGTATCTTTCCTGAGCCGATCGCAGACATAAACCCACCCCAGATAGAGATGACCCAGCGGAAAAAGTAGCATCGAAAGTGTTCCCAAGGTGCTGCTCAGGAGAAATTGAGTGAGGTGCCTTGCTGGTGGAAAACTGGTTGCGGCGATCGGCCCAATTAGCACCCAACTCAACCCCCAGATCCAGACCATCGGTGTCAGATATCCGCGCAGTTCCAAGGCAGCCCAGCGATAGAACCAGGACTCTTTCAAGTTGACATACTCATTAATAGGCTGCTGTTCCTCAGGAACAGGGCAACCCGTTGTTAAAACATCCACAGGTTTGGGGTGATGAGTCATTGGTCATTATTGGTCATGGGGTTAATCCCCTCTTGGGAAGGGTGGCCTGCAGGGCCGGGATGGGTCTAGATGGGTCATTGGTCACCAGTTTACAGGCACCCAACCCATCAAATAACAAGTGACAAATGACTACTTCATAGACGGATATGGTGAGAAATCAATCCGTTCAGCATGACCCCAGAAAGCTTCGAGATTGTAGAACTCCCGTTCCTGAGGCATAAAGATGTGAACAATGATTTCACCATAGTCTTGCAGGACCCAATTCCCTTCAGATAGCCCCTCAACCCGGATCGGATAACGCTGCCACTCTTCCTCGACTTTATCCTGAATCGAGCGTGAGATTGCCCGGACCTGTACATTGGAGAAACCAGTCGCGATGACAAAGTAGTCTGCCAGGTAGGAGATTTCTTCTACGCGGAGGATTGTGATTTCGGCTCCTTTACGGTCTTCGGCAGCTCTGGCGATCGTCAGAGCCAATTCTCGGGTCTGGTCCGGTGATGACCGTTCTGTTTGAACTGCGGTGGAAACGGTAGATGGGGCTAGGGGAGTGGAATGGGTGTAGTCTGGCATTCAGGCTGGAATTCCTCCTTCATGGGATGAGGTCATTCTAGCCCAAGATTCTGGAGGTTTCAGAGGGCAGGGTATTGGGGGGTAAAACCGCGATCGGACGATAGGACGCGCTACTTAGAGAACAAGCAGCGGGAGAGAAGAGTGACAAAACTTTGAATTCCCCAGGGTGGACTTTGAATTTCTTAACCAGAATCTATGTTGTGAAGACCGGTTTACCCTGGAAGTGATGTTCGAACGGGCTTGGGAGTCTTCTCTTTATTTTGGTTATCCCTATGAGTCAGCTGATTGAAAGTAGCTATCTTGAGAAAATTGACAGGGAACTGCTTCCCCAGCTTCAGATTGAAAGCATTGAACCTCATAATCCGGTCAGGGTTCACGCTCTTCCAGAACCCTGGCAATTAATTGGAACTGGAAATTATGCTGCCGTGGTTTACCATCCCGACTCGCCCGATCGGGTGGTCAAAGTCTATGCACCTGGGCGATCTGGCTTTGCTGAAGAAGTGGAAGTTTACCGGCGCTTAGGGGTCCATCCCGCCTTCTCAACCTGTTTCTATGCTGGGACAGGTTTTTTGATTCTTAAGCGACTTTACGGCATTACCCTCTATGACTGCCTGCATTTGGGGCTGCAGATCCCGGAACAGGTGATTCAAGATATTGATCAGGCCCTGAACTATGCACAAAGTCGTGGTCTCTACCCCCATGATGTGCATGGTCGCAATGTCATGATGGCAGAAGGAAGGGGGCTGGTTGTGGACGTTTCAGATTTCTTGCAGGAAGAAGCCTGTTCTAAATGGGCTGATTTGAAAGCAGCATATTACGGATTCTATTTACCCTTTCTCTATCCAACTCGATTACGCATTCCCTACTTTGTGCTGGATTTGGTTCGGATTAGTTATCGTCTTATCTGGCGTCTATTGCCAGGTCATTCTTAGTCGTAACATCGATGGCAGTCGTCCCTTGCCTCATGAAAGCCTGCTTTAAATGAGTGGGTAATAGTATCAAGATTTGGTCAAGATTTCATTAGCCATCAGGTTCATTTGTAGAATGGCAGTATTACAGATGGGCTGATGACAGTCAGATGATTTGAGCCCCTGTCCATTGCCATCAAAATCGTGCATCCTTAGCCAAAAAATTTCACATCAGGAATAGCTGGGAACAGCAGGATAGGTTTTTTAAACCGCTTCCTGGCAGTTTCCTGTTGCACGATGGAGTGGAAATATGAGTCAAAACAAGTTTGGATTTCACCCAACTTCGTTGTCAATCAGTGCTGCTTTGCTAATTCTTTTCTCAACTGGCCTGCAGGTTCAAGCCAGGGAAAATGAGGTTCATTTCAGTCCTGCCAGGGTTAAACTAACCGCTCAGGAGGTGGTGCCCCTACCTGGAAAAACGGCTACCTCGGCGGCTTTGCTGCAGAGCGATCGGCTAGACCGCATAGAGCCAACTTTTTTCCAGTCTACTTTCCAGGAATCACCAATCTTCTCTGCAGAGAGGCTAGCCCAGTTCGATCGAACCGCACCCGTTGGACAGGTCAGCCTCTCACCTGTTTATAGTTATGTTGGCCTGGGAGTGAACCTGGGTCTGATTGGCCGAGAAGAAGTGGTATCCACCCAAATCAATATTCGAACTGAGGAACAGGTGACCCCCGGGCGATTTGGTCCCATAATTCAGCGACGCCAGACACAGGAGATCAGCACCATCCGAGAAGCTGCAGTTCCCCGATTGGGCCAGGGGAGTTTTGCAATCCTCAGCAAGATTGGTCTGCTGGAGTATCTGTCCGTGCGTCCAACGGTTTTGATTGCTGACACCGTCACGGTCTTGGTACCTGTGACCCTGGATTTCCCGATCGGCGATGGGCCAGTTCACCGAGTAACCCCTTATGTCGGTCTGGGATTGGGCATCTTTACCCAGGACAGGACCGCTGTTGATCTGATTCTGACAGGTGGATTGGATGTGCCACTTTCACCAGAGCTAACTGCCACGACAGCAGTGAATGCCTCTGTGACTGGGGTAACGTCGTTGGGGTTACTGTTGGGAATTGGCTATAGCTTTTAAACTCCCTGATCAGCCAGATAACAAAGGGCTCGAAAACGCAGCCCCATCAGTTGTTCGTAGAGGGGGTTAATTTTGCAGAGGGGTGGAATGTGTCCTAAATGTTGACCAAACAGGATGATGTCTCGTTGAAAGGGACATTGACCTGGAATCAACTTACAGAGGAGATCGGCAACCCTGGGATTTTTAATCTCAATTTGATCCAACCACTGACGTAGGGGGTGGATTAGATCCAGGTGGCGGTTTTGTCTGGTGCCGATCAGTGTGTGGGTTGCAGCCATCTTGCCCTCCTAGTGAAACGCAGCCTGAATTAGCCTTACTCTCAAAGGTAGGCCAGAAAAGTGAAGAAACTGAGAAGGGTTTGTGAGAGATGAATTAACTGGCGCTGAGGTTTGTCAAGCTTGTGCAAACCTAGGGTTTCCCAACGGATTCTGGTTCAACCAGTTCTTCAGACAGGATCACCAACTGCCTCTTTTTACGGCGACGCATCCACCGCAGACTTCCCACCAGATCATGCAGAATCAGGTAGAAACAGGGAATGATCAGCAGGGTTAACAGAGTAGCGAAGGATAGTCCAGAGAACACCACAATCCCCAAGGGCTGCAAGAACTCGCCCCCCTGCCCCAATCCCAGGGCCAGGGGGAACATCCCCAGCACAGTGGTAATCGTCGTCATCAAGATGGGGCGCAGGCGTTGGGGGGCTGCCTGCAGGATTGCGGTGACCCGATCGAGTCCTTCCCGCTCCCGGAGCTGGTTGGCTAATTCCACCATGATGATGGCGTTGTTGACCACAATCCCCACCAGGAGAACAGCTCCCACAATCACCGTCGCACCGATCGGAGTCTGGGTGATATACAGGCCAAACAGCCCTCCCACCAAAGCCAGGGGAATGGTGAACATGATCACCAGCGGATCTACCAGGGAGTTGTACTGCACCGCCATCACGACAAACACCAGAAACGCCGCCAATCCACCCAGGATGGGGAGAGAAGCCTGGAGTTGCTGATTGCTTTGAGCGGCACTGCTGGGCAGGAAGCTTACCCCTGCAGGCAGGTCTAACCCTTTAACAATGCCATCCACCTGTTTCAGGGCATCTCCCAGGTTAGCCCCTTCATTCAGGCTGCCAGCCATGATAAAGACCTGACGCTGGTTAATGCGCTGGATCTCTCCCGGAGCCTGTCCTGTCGTAATCTCAGCCACATCCCCCAACCGGATGGGACGATTCCCCGTGGCAAACAGGGGCAAATCCGCCAGTTGGGAGGGCTGGTTGATGGCAGCCTCATCCAGTTCAACCCGGACATCCACCAGGCGATTCCCCCGTTGCATGCGGGTGGCCACCGTTCCCTGAACGGCGGTCTCCAGGACTTGCCCGATATCCTGAATATTCAGATCAAGGGCTGCCAACCGTTCCCGATCGCGACGAATTTGAATTTCAGGCTGGCGTGGATCTGCATCTGGCCGAAAGCTAACCAGGGTGGCTTTCTCTTCCAGGGCCTGCAACACCTGCCGTCCGGCCTGGGTCAGGGTACGCTCCTCTGCCCCCTGCAACACCACATCCACATCTGCCCCCCGCACCGGGGAATTGTTCAGGATCAGTCCTCGCACTTGGCCGGGATTGAGTCGGAGCCGGATATCGACCAGATTCAGCTTTTTCAATTCCCGGGTGACCTTGGAAACAAATTTCTCAACATTTGTTCCCGGTTTAAGGGTAATCGTGCTGGAGCTACGCAAAGCGTTTTCACTCGTATTACTCCCAAACAGAAAACCGCCCACAGTGGTGAAAGTATAGGCTGTTTCCGGTTGAGCCAGAACAATTTGATCGACTGCCTGCATCACTTTGCGGTTGTCCGCCAGGGGGGTCCCTGGGGGAAACTGGGCTACCAGATTAGCCTGTCCAGTGTTAATCCGGGGCAGAATTTCCTGGGGAACCTGGTTCGCCATGATCAGTCCCCCGATCATCAGCACCAGAACCGTTCCGCCAGCCACCTGATGACGATGGGCCAAAACCCAGGCCAACAAACTCTCGTAATTGCGAGTGGCCGCCATAAACTGCTGATTAAACTGACGGATGAGCCAGAACTGAGTGAGGCCAGTACTCCAGCGAATAGCCAGCAAGCGGGAGGTGGCCATCGGCACCACCGTAACCGCAATCAAAATGGAGGCCGCAACTGCAAAACTGATGGTCAGAATCAACTCATTAAACAGCAGGGCAATAAAGCCCCCAATCAACAAAAAGGGGAGCACCGCCACCAGGTTCGTACTGGTGGATGCAATCAGGGCCGATTCGATTTCCTGGCTACTTTGAATGGATTGCCGAATCAGTTGTCTGGGGTTGAGGCGAGTCTGGCTCTCCTGGCCAGGCGTAACCCCAGCGCCTTCTGCGATCGCCTCCAGCATGACGATCGAGTTATCGACCACAATTCCCACCCCCAGGGCCAATCCTCCCAGACTGAACACATTCAGAGACAGGTGAAAAATCCCCATCAAAATCAATGCGGCCAGGGTAGCCAGGGGGATAGACAACACAATAATCAGCGTTTGACGGACAGACCCCAGAAACAGAAGGACGGCGATCGCAGCCAGAGCCGCCCCAACCAATCCAGAACTGGTGACATTAGAAATGGCATTGCGGATGAACACCGACTCATCCAGGGTGGCAATTAACGCCATATCTGCCGGAATTACCCCCTGTTGCCGCAGGTCTTCCAGTCGCCGCTTCACCCCCTCAACTACCGTGATACTGTTGGCGTCAGGCTGCTTTTGAATGGTGACCTTAACCGCTCCCTGACCATTCAGGCTGACAAAAATCCGTTGCTGCTTTGCCCCATCAATCACCTGAGCAAAGTCTCGCAGATACACCCGGCGGGGCAGTGGGGAAGCAGTGTCAAGGGGCTCTCCTTCTACTTCAAAGGACAGATCCTGAAGTTCCTGGGCATTGCGAAAACGACCGATCGCCCGCGTCAACGGTTCGGAACTGCGACTCAAAATTCGCCCCCCGGAAATATCCTGGTTACTTTCCTCCAACTCTGTTAGTACATCCTGCAAACCAATCCCAACGGCCTGCAGACGAGCCAGATCCAGGACTACGCGCACTTCCTCCTCGATACCGCCAGCCACATCCACCGCAGCGACACCTTCCACAACCCCCAGTTCCCGGGCCAGTTCCTCATCGGCAAACACGCGCAGGTCCAGGGGACTGAGAGAGGGAGAGGACAGGGCCATTTCATAGACCGGGAGTTGGGAGGGATCAGCCTTGAATAACCGGGGGTCTTCAATGGTCTCTGGGAGAGTGCCTCTGGCCCGGTTAAAGGTAGCCGTGGCGTCGTTCAGGGCCTGATCGATATTTCCACCCGGTTTGAAATACAAATCCAGACTGACCCGCCCCTCGCGGGTTTGGGAATAAATCTGCACCACTCCCTCCGTCGCAGATAGGGCCTCTTCCAGGGGGCGAGTGATTTCATCCACGGCAACTTCCGGCGAGATGCCTGGTGCATCCAGACGCACCCCAATCCGGGGATAGGTAATCGATGGCAGCAAGTCAACGGGCAAGGTAGTCGTGAAAAAAATGCCGACCACGATCACTGCCAGGGTTAACATCAGAGTGCCAATGTGGCGGCGGATGGAAAGAGCGCTGATACTAAAACCAGTTGAGGGATTATCCTGCATGATCAACGTTGCTCAGAGAGAATACTCAAGCGGACCAAGTCACCCTGCTTCAAGGTTTTACTACTGCGGGTGACATATCGTTCTCCAACCTGCAAACCAGAAATTACTTCAATCTGACCATTCCCCCGTTGCCCCAGGGTGACCTGCCGGGCTGTGACCCTGGGTTCCCGATCGGACCCCTGAATCACAAACAGCGTCCCCTGGCTGGGATCTGGGCTGGCTGTCTCGGTGGCAGGCTGCCGGGAGCGATCCCCCTGGGGCTGCCCGGACGATCGCCCCTCCTGCACCTGCAAGGCTGTTTCCGGGACCACAACCCGCGATCGGTCAGGCCGCTGGGCCAGCAACACGCGGGCCAGCAGCCCACTGCCAATGCGCCGACTGGGGTTGGGCAGGGTCACTTCGATCGGAACCAGACGAGCCACCGGATCAGCGGCGGGGGAAATACGGGACACCCGCCCGGTCAGTTTCTGCTGGGGGAGGGCATCCAGACGAATCTGAACAATCTGCCCCAGACGAATGGCCCCTAATTCCAGTTCCGAGACCTGGACAGCCACCTTGACCTGACTGAAATCTCCCAGCTTAAGTAACTCCGTTCCCGGCTGCACCAGATTTCCTGGCTCCACGGGCTGTTCCACCACAAACCCGTTCACGGGTGAAGTTAAGGTGGTAAAGGATTGCCGCTCCGCCTCCCTGGCCACCACCGCCTGCTGGGCCACCACCCGTCCCTGGGCAGCCACCACCGCTTGCTGTCGGGTGCGAACCTGCTCCTGGGCCGATCGCAGGGTTTCCGTTGCGGTACTGACCCGTGTCCGGGCCTGTTCCACCTGTTGTTCTGCGATCGCCCCCTGACTGAATAGATACTGCAAGCGACTCAAATCAGAGCGAGCCTGGAGCAATTCGGCTCTGACGCGATTCACCTGGGTCTGGGCGTCACTAATGCCAATCTGGGCCTGGGCCACTTCCGACTGAAGGGCCGCCACCTCCGCCTCTGCTTCCGCCACATTAGTTTGTAGCACTGTACTATCCACCTGGGCCAACCGTTGCCCCTGGGTCACGGGATCCCCAACGGTCACCAGCAGATCCAGAAGCTGTCCTTCCACCTGCGATCGTAGGGACACCAGACGCACGGGCTGCGTGGTTCCTGTATATTCTCGACTCGCTTGCACCGAGCCTGTACGAGCAATGGTCACATTGACAGAAGCAACGTCCTGGGATGCTGCTCCCTGACGCTGGGCCTGCCGTTGAGTTTCAGCATCAGCCGCAGAAAAATTGCCACACCCATGGAGGGGGACGAGACATC
Organism: Leptolyngbya sp. 'hensonii'; assembly: GCF_001939115.1. Classification (GTDB taxonomy): domain Bacteria; phylum Cyanobacteriota; class Cyanobacteriia. The sequence continues at coordinate 93,613 of NZ_MQTZ01000002.1, forward strand.
CAACCAAAATCAGCCCACTAGTTAGGCTCAAAGTCTTTCGATACCCGAAAACAGTCGGGGTCATGCATATCCTCCCCTGGCTGGTTTACTTTTTTAATTAGCTGGACTAACCATTAGTTTTGCATATAGAGCTGGGGTGGACCTATCTCCCTGGATTGATTTACATGAAAATTCTAAAGAAATCCTAAACGATTTGTGAACAGATTGCAGGCAGGAGTCCTGGGTGGGGGATGAGCGCTCTCTCCCTTCTGGGATAAGATAGCTTCTCGAACTTGATGAGCAGATACCATGCGAAGTCTCTACTTTTTGGTTCCTGGCACGGGTGGAAAATTTGCCTGCGGCGGACTCTGGGCTGAGTTAAAAACCCTCCATCTGGCCCGTCAGATCTGTGCGGCAGAGGTGGTTACCTATCGCCAACGGGAGCCAGAGGTTCTGTTCCTGGATGATCTGCTCCGGCAGCCCCAACGCACCGATATCATTTTTGTAGTGAGTTGGGGCTTTGATGTGCCGAAATTGGTACGACGCTTGCAAGGCTGGCCCGTCCTTTACCATGCCCATAGTGCTGGCTATGGGTTTCGCTTACCGGCCCAGATTCCGATCGTTGCAGTCAGCCGCAACACCATGGGTTACTGGGGGCAGCAGGCTCCCCACTCGCCCATCTATTACCTGCCCAATCAGATCTCAGATGAATTCTGCGATCGGTCCCTGCAGCGAGACATTGATGTTCTGGTTCAGGCTCGGAAATCCTCAGGGTATCTGCTGCAGGAACTGGTGCCAGCCCTGCGATCCCAATGCCGGGTAGAACTGATCACCTCCTATGTCGAGGACTTACCGGGACTCTTCAATCGCAGCAAGATTTATCTCTATGATTCGGCTGAATATTGGTCCCAGCAGCGGGTCAGTGAAGGATTTGGTTTGCCTCCCATGGAGGCACTCGCCTGTGGCTGCCAGGTCTTTTCGAGCGTGAATGGAGCCCTGGCCGATTATCTGGACCCCGGTTTTACGGGGCACAAAATTGCTGTGTATTCCAGGGAATATGATCTGCAGCGGATTCTGCAGGTCCTGCAGGCTCCCCCTGGGCCGGTATCGGAGTTATTTTTTGCCGAGTATAGGACCCCCCAGATTCTGCCTCGCCTCCAGCAGATTCTGATCGAAATCAATCAGTTTTTTGATCACCAGGTTCAGTATCCGGCAACGATACAGGAACTGACCCGTTGGCGATTGGCTCAGCTCTCGACTCGACGACTCTGGAGCAAAATCAGGCAACGGCTCTGGAAGCCATTATCCTAATGTATTCTTCTGGAAATGTTTTCTGAAGAATGATGGTTAAGGTCTAACCCATGCCTCCCTGGATGTGCAATAGCTTTGCAAGGTTTTTACAAAGGATCGGAGTTTACGGATAACCGGGCATCTCTGAATGAACCAGTAGGTAGGCCAGAGGGATGGGGTTTGACCCGTTTCAAATGCAGTGTTTGCAGGATTCAGCATATGAAATTTCCAAAAAATCTGCGCTGAGTTAAATTTCTGAAAGAGGTATTCCTCTAGAATTAGGTCAAATTACAGAGATCCACAGGAGCGGAAATTTACATTCCTATTTCACAGACGGTTCTGTTTTATAGAAATGATGTCTTAAAAGTTCTAAACATCTTCTCTGGCAAGTCAAAAGTATAGAGAGGAACAGCAAGCCAGAGGTCATTGCAGACTATTTGAGCAGTTCAGGTGCTTTAATTGCTAGGCACTTTGGTTAGTTAAGAAATAGGGTGGCAATGCTGGATATTATTAACCGATTGAATCATGGCTTTCTGGCTGTACCTGTGATCCTGGCTTGCCGGGAAAAGGGCCTCTTCGACCTGCTGCGGCACCGATCGTTGACCTTGCCAGAGATTACAGCTCAATTGGGTGCAAATTCCGGGCATTTGCATGTAGCATTACGACTGTTGCAGTCTTTGGACTGGCTTTCCTGTGATGAATCAGGAGCATATCGCTGTACGAGTAACGCTCGACTGAGCCAGCATATTCCCCTAGAGATCCTTAACTTGTACGGCTTACCTGCAAAGGCTCTGCTTCAGGATGCGCATCACGAGATCCTGAACCATTGGGTTCAACATTCCCAACAACGGTGGCAGGTAGATGATCCGCTTCTAGCCGATTTTCTGGATGGGGTCCTGGTGATTCCGCTCCTACTGGCGCTGAAACGAGATCATCTGTTGCCGTCCGCTCAAGAGCCCCAAGGTCCATTTCTGAAAGCTCTGCCTCCCTTAGTGCGAGATCCCCTAATGACTCTGTTTACCAGTAAAGGCTGGGTTCAGTCTCAGGGGGAAGATCTCCGCCTGACAGCCCTGGGGCAGTTTATCTGCGATCGAGCACTTTTGACTGGCACTGTTGCCTCCTACACTCCCCTACTCAGTTGTCTACCAGAAGTCCTGTTTGGGGATTGTCAGTCTGTATTTCAACGGGACGCCATTGGACATGAAAGCCATGTTGATCGCACCCTCAATGTGATCTCCAGCGGTTTCCAGCACGAAAAGTACTTTGCTGATGTGGAAGATATTCTCCTCTCCATCTTTAATCGTCTGCCCTATGAAACCCAACCTAACTTTGTTGTCGATATGGGCTGTGGGGATGGCACATTACTGAAGCGGGTGTACGAAACGATTCGGAATCGATCGGCCAGGGGTCAGGTACTGGATCAGTATCCCCTCTGCATGGTGGGTGTGGATTATAACCAGGCTTCTCTGGTCGAGACAGATCGGACCCTGGCTGAGATCCCCCACCGGGTTTTGCCAGGAGATATTGGCGATCCGGCTCAGATGATGGTGGATTTGCAGCAATGTGGCATTCCTCCCGAACAGATCCTGCACATCCGGTCCTTCCTGGATCACGATCGGCCCTTTATTGCCCCCCACCTGCAGGATCAAGTAGCCAGACGGATGAACCTGGAGTACGAAGGGGTCTACGTTGATCCAACGGGAGATTCCATCACGGCACCTGTGATGGTGCAGAGCCTGGTTGAACATCTGGAACGCTGGTCTGGGGTGGTGACCAACCATGGCCTTATTCTCCTGGAAGTTCACTGTTTGCCGCCCAGGGTGGTAGCTCAATTTTTAGACCTCTGTGAAAACTTCCACTTTGATGCCTGCCAGGGCTTTTCCAGGCAACATCTGGTAGAAGCAGATGTGTTCCTAATGTCGGCAGCAGAAGCAGGGTTATTTCCTAAGTTTGACTTTGCCCGACGTTATCCTAAGACCCTCCCTTTCACCCGGATTACCCTCAACTGTTTTGAGAAGCGCCCCTACCGAATTCGCCATCCCCATCTGCAAGATTTACCAGCCCTGCTCCATTTAGAAGCCCGTTGTCTGCCTGAACATCTGCGCATGTCTGCTGAAGCCATCCAGGATCGATTGACTCGCTTCCCCAATGGTCATTGTGTGATGGAACTGGACGGTCAGATTGTGGGTGTGATGTATGGCCAGAAGATTTCTGATATTGATGCACTGAAGCAAGTGACTTATCAGGATCTATCCTCATTGCACAGGGCAGAAGGCAGGATTGTTCAACTATTGGGTATCAATATTTTGCCTGAGTTTCAAGGGCAGGGATGGGGAGAACAACTACGAGATTTTATGGTGCAGCTCTGTGCCCTCAGGGGAGGGATTGAGCGCTTGGTTGGGGTTACCCGCTGCAAGAATTACGCCGATCACCAGGAGATGTCGATTGCAAACTATATCGAGCAGCGCAATGAGTGGGGACAGCGGCTCGATCCGATTCTTCGGTTCCATGAAGAAGGGGGAGCAATCCTGCGGGAACTTCTGCCCCATTTCCGCCCCGAAGACATTGAGAATCAGGGAGCTGGTATCCTGATTGAGTATGATTTGCATCGGAAAAGACTATCGGAGAGTAACCGATCGAGGGTCCTGCAACAGGAACGCACAACCCAACCAGTCGAAACTGTTGTTTCCAACTGCATTGACAGAATTCTTGGGGAAAAACGCCAATCTGCTTTTGGGATGAATCGCCCGCTGATGGAGATGGGACTGGATTCCCTGGAGCTCCTGGAGCTGAGAACTCTGCTCAGTCAGAATCTGGGCACTGAATTGGAGCCGACTTTCTTTTTCCGCTGCAGCACACCAGCTGCCATCACTAAGTTCTTTGAACCGGAGACGCAGGCCGATCGTGCTTCAGAGATTCCTATTCCGGCTGTAACAGACCAGGCTGTTCAGGCTCATACCGCTGAATCCCGGTCAACCGCTCCAGAGGCGATCGCCATCATTGGGATGGCCTGTCGCTTTCCTGGTGGGGTCAACAGTCCGGATGAGTTCTGGACCCTGTTGAGAGCGGGGCGAGATGCGATCACAGAATTGCCTGCAACGCGCTGGTCACTTAACTCCCAGGCCCCACAAGCTATACGCCAGGGTGGTTTTCTCGAGCAGGTAGACCAATTTGATGCGGCCTTCTTCCGCATTTCTCCCCGGGAAGCAGCTGCCCTTGATCCCCAGCAACGCATCCTGCTGGAGGAAACCTGGCATGCCCTGGAACAGGCTGGAATTGCTCCAACATCCTTGGCCGGTACCCAAACAGGAGTTTTTCTGGGGATCTTCTCCCATGATTACGAATTGCTTCAGGTCAAGCAGAGCCAAGCTCAGCCTCTGAACCCTTATTTTGCTACAGGGAATGCCATCTCCGTGGCTGCTGGACGCTTGGCCTATTTCCTGGATTTACGTGGACCAGCAATGGCTGTAGACACAGCCTGTTCTTCTTCCCTGGTTGCATTACACCTGGCCTGTCAGAGTCTACGAGCCGGAGATTGCGATCTGGCTCTAGCCTCTGGGATCAATCTATTGCTGTCACCGGAACTGAGCCTCACTTTCTGTCAGGCCGGGATGCTCTCTCCCGATGGGCGATGCAAGACCTTTGATGCGGCAGCGAATGGCTATGTTCGGGGTGAGGGTTGCGGGGTGATTGTCCTGAAGCGTTTGTCTCAGGCAGTGGCCGATCGGGACAATATCTTGGCTGTGGTTCGGGGCAGTGCGATTAATCAGGATGGAGCCAGCAATGGCTTAACCGCCCCCAATCAACTGGCACAGGAGACCGTTCTGCGTCAGGCTCTGCAGCAGGCAGGTGTCACAGCCCGCGAGGTGGATTATGTGGAAGCCCATGGGACGGCAACATCCCTGGGTGACCCGATCGAAGTGAAGGCGATCAAGGCCGTATACGGGCAGGACCGCCCAACTGAGACCCCCCTGGTCATGGGGTCCGTCAAAACTAACATTGGGCATACTGAAGCGACTGCTGGCATAGCTGGTCTGATTAAAGTGGTGCTCTCTCTTCAGCAGGAGTGGATTCCGGCTCATCTGCACTTCAACCAGATTAACCCGCTGATTGAGCTGACCCAAATTCCGGCAGTGATTCCGGTGGAGGGGCAGCCCTGGCTACGTCAGACAGGCAGACGATTAGCTGGAATCAGTTCCTTTGGCTTCAGTGGCACCAATGCTCATGTGATTTTAGAGGAAGCTCCAGTTCAATCTTCCTCAGCAGAGATCGATCGCTCCCACCACGTTTTCACCCTCACGGCCCAAACGAAATCTGGGCTGAGGGATCTGGCAGTGCGCTATCAACAACACCTGGCAACCCATTCCACCCTTGCTCTGGGGGATATTTGTCACACCGCCAATCGGGGCCGATCGCCGTTTGAGCAACGGCTGGCGATCGTGGCTGAGTCTGGGGCTCACCTGCAGGAAGCGCTGCAGACCTGGATGGCCGGACAGGAGACCCCCCTTCTGGTCCAGGGAGAGGTGCCGTTGAAGCCCCCTACAATCACCTTTCTATTCACCGGCCAGGGTTCCCAGTATATCGGTATGGGTCGGGAGCTATACAACACCCAACCTGTTTTCCGGGATGCCCTCGATCGCTGTGCGGCGATTCTCCAACCCCTGCTGGAGACGCCCTTGTTGGAGGTTCTGTATCCAACCTCCTCAGAGTCCAGCTCTGCCAATCTCCTGAATCAAACCGTCTATACCCAACCCGCTCTCTTTGCTCTGGAATATGCCCTGGCCCAGATGTGGCAGTCCTGGGGGGTTCAGCCCAGTATGGTCATGGGGCATAGTGTGGGTGAGTATGTGGCCGCCTGTATCGCAGGTGTATTCAGCCTGGAGGATGGGTTGAAACTGATTGCAGCCCGGTCGCGGCTGATGCAGGCCCTGCCTCAGAATGGGGCGATGATTGCGGTGATGGCGGATGAGGCTACGATCTTGCCTGTGATGCAGCCCTATGTCCAGGATGTGGCTCTGGCCGCAGTCAACGGTCCCCTGAATGTAGTTCTTTCAGGGCGGCGAGAGGCGATTGCGGAAATTACGATCGTGCTGGAGGCTAAGGGAATCAAAGTCACCCCGCTGGCTGTGTCCCATGCCTTCCACTCTCCCCTGATGGAGCCGATGCTGGCGGAGTTTGCCCAGATCGCTGCTACGGTTCACTATGCGGTGCCTAAAATTCCCCTGATCTCTAACCTCACAGGGCAACGGGTGACAACGGAACTCATGACCCCCGATTACTGGTGTCGCCATGTGCGTCAGACTGTCCAGTTTGCTGCTGGGATGAGCACCCTGCACCAGCAAGGCGATCAAATTTTTGTTGAGATTGGTCCCCGTCCTGTGCTCGCGGGGATGGGGAAAGCCTGTTTGCCTGCGGAGGGCGTGGTCTGGTGTCCCAGTCTGCGACCGGGCCTGTCGGATTGGCGATCGCTGCTGGAAAGTGTGGCCCAGTTGTTTGTACAGGGCGTGGCCATAGACTGGGCCAGTCTGGATCAGGGATTTGCCTATCGGCGCATTCCTCTGCCCACTTACCCCTTTGAACGGCAGCGCTACTGGCTGGACGCCAGCCCTGATGTTCCTTCAGCGGTGGTTGAACCTTCGGTGCAAACACCGATCGTAGACCTGCTGAACCGGGGGGATATCTCCCAGTTGCTCCAACTGGTGCAGCAGGCTGGGCATTTCTCCACCGAACAGGCGCAGCTTTTGCCCGAGATCTTGCAGGTTTTGGTACAGCAGCATCAGCAAGCGATCGCGACCAATTCCGTTCAGGATCTGCTGTACGAAGTGGCGTGGCAGCCCAAGGGATTGATCAGCCCTCGATTGACCCCTGATTATCTCCCGGCTCCCCAGGCTGTGATTGAACCGGTGCGATCGGGGCTGGCCCAATTAACCCCTCAACCAGAGCTGGTAGCCCATCTGAATGTCCTCAGTATCAATTACATTCTGCAGGCTATGGCCCATCTGGGCTGGAGTTTCCAGGTGGGGCAGCGCTTCTCTGCGGCTGGAATGGCCGAGCAATTAGGAATTGTCCCTCAGCATCAGCGGCTATGGGTACGCCTGCTGGAAATGCTGGCGGAAGAGGGGATTGTGCAATCTATGGGTTCAGACTGGCAGGTTTTGCAAGCCCCTGCGGTCGCCCCTGCTGATCTGAAGCCCCTGCTGGCCACCTATCCAGAAGCAGCGACGGAGTTAACCCTGTTCGATCGCTGCGGATCTCATCTGGCAGAGGTGCTGTCCGGAAGCTGCGATCCTCTCCATCTCCTCTTCCCAGAAGGCGATGCTACAACCGCTACATCCCTGTATCAGGATTCTCCCACCTTCAGACCCATGAACCTCCTGATTCAGAAGGCTATTTCGGCGGTACTGGAGCATGTGCCATCCCATCGGGGCATTCGGATTCTGGAAATTGGAGCTGGAACGGGTGGAACCACAAGTCATATCCTGCCCCATCTCAACCCCCATCAAACCGAATACACCTTTACGGATGTTGGTGCTTTCTTTCTGAACCAGGCCAGAGAGAAATTTTCGGATTATCCCTTTATTCGCTATCAAGTTCTGGACATTGAACAGGAGCTTGAATCACAGGGATTTGAATCGGAGCAGTACGATTTAGTTCTGGCAGCCAATGTGCTCCATGCTACGACAGATTTGGCCCAAACCCTGAAGCAGGTCCGACAGTTGCTGGCCCCTAAAGGGATGCTGCTACTGCTAGAGGGAACAGAGCGCTGCCGTTGGATTGACCTAATTTTTGGCTTAATTGAGGGCTGGTGGAGATTTGCAGATTATACGCTGCGCCCTTCCTATCCCCTCCTCTCCCCAGCCCAGTGGCGGGATTTGTTGCACCAAACTGACTTTCAGGACATTGTGACCTTAACGCCTGAAATGGATGTTTTGTTCCCCCAAGCCATCGTGATGGCCCAGGCTCCTGAGGCTTCTTCGCTATCAAGCCATTCTCCTCAAGATTGGTTGATCCTGTCCGATCGCCATATGGGTCAGCAACTTGCCAGCCACCTGCGCTCTCGCCAGGATTCCTGCATTCTGGTTGTTCCCGGCGCAGACTATCGTGCCCTGTCTGCCCATGAATTTACCCTCAACCCGACGCAGCCTGAACATTTTCAGCAGCTCTTCTCTGATCTTGCTTCCCGCCCGCTGAAAGGGATTGTGCATCTGTGGGGCATGGATAGAACATTTGCTGAGGTCCCTACAACTGAGGAAGTGGAACAGGCCATTCACTTTAGTTGTGGGGGTGTGTTGCACTTGTTGCAGGCGCTGTATCAGACTGCTTTCTTTCCTGTTCCCCGGCTCTGGCTGGTCACCCAGGCTGCAGCACCCACAGGAATTTGCCCTCTGCCGGGGTTGACCCAATCTCCTCTGTGGGGCATGGCCAAGGTGATTGACCTGGAATACCCCGAACTCAACTGTGTCAGGATCGATCTGGATTTTCAGAGCACTGAGGATACTCCAAAGAAGCTGTTTGAGGAAATCTGGGCTGGAAGTGATGAAGGCCAGGTAGCCTTCCGCCAGGGACAGCGCCAGGTAGCCCGATTGGTGTCCCACCACTCACAGACCTCGCCCCAGTCGAATTCAACCCTGCCACTGAGCTTGCAACCGGAAGCTACTTACCTGATCACAGGGGGATTAGGGGGATTGGGGTTGCTGTTTGCCCAATGGATGGTGCAACGAGGAGCCCAACATCTTGTCCTCATTAGCCGTCGAACCCCGGATGATGCTATCCAGGCTCAGTTAGATCACCTGGAACAGATGGGGGCCAGGGTGATGGTTGCCTCAATAGATGTGTCGGAACATGACTCAGTGGTCCGATTGCTGTCAACTCTGGAACAGTCTTTTCCCCCTTTGCGTGGGGTCATCCATGCTGCCGGAATACTGGACGATGGCATCTTGCAGCAACAGACCTGGTCCCGATTTGCAAAAGTCCTGGCACCCAAAGTGAACGGGGCATGGAATTTACATACGCTGACTCGCCATCTGGATCTGGATTTCTTCGTCTGCTTTTCTTCGATCTCGGCTCTCCTGGGCAGTGCCGGTCAGGCTAATCATGCGGCGGCCAATGCTTTCTTAGATGCTCTGGCATACGAACGACGATCGCAGGGTTTGCCCGGATTGAGCATCAACTGGGGTCTTTGGAGTGAAGTGGGTGCTGCCATGAAGTTTGAAACTGGAACGGCCTGGAAAAATCGAGGGATCCAGCCTATGACCCCTCAGCAGGGGCTGGCCGTGATGGCATATCTATTGCCTCAACCAGATGTGCAGGTCGGGGCATTTGGGATCAATTGGGCAGAGTTTCTGGAGAGAACGCCTCCCGCTGTTTTCTTGGAGAACTTTCAGTCTGAGACGGAACAGGAGCAGGGGCAAGATCTCCCGATCAGCTTCCTGCAGCAGCTGGAAGCGGCACCTGATCAGCAGCGACATGAACTCCTGCTAACTCATGTTCGGAGTCAGATTGCTAAAGTACTGGCACTTAAATCTGTAGAATCCATGAGTATTCAGCAAGGCTTCTTTGATCTGGGGATGGATTCTCTGACTTCCGTGGAGTTGAGAAATTCCCTGCAAGGTAGCTTAAGGTGTGAACTGCCCTCAACTCTGGCCTTTGACTATCCGACTATTGAAAAACTGGTAGATTATCTGGCCACAGAGATATTAAGTCTGAATCCTCCGTCTGATTTGGCAGTCGAACAGAAACAATTGATAGAAAATCTAGACTTAGGACTTGCTTTAACTGAAATTGAACAGCTTTCCGAAGCAGAGGTTGAGGCCGAGATTGCGAAGGAACTAGCAGAACTGAACGATATTCTTGGCCATCGCCAAATGACGGAAAACGAGGTGATATGACTACCCCTACCCTGGCTAGACCTGTGATCAATGAGCCTCTTCCCGTTCTGGATATCCCCGATTTTCTGGATGCCTCGCTTCAGCTCTCAACTCCTCAGGAGGTCTTTCTCCTCTTCAAAGAAACCCGCATTACCCTAGAGACAACTGTTCAGGCCAAAGGTCGATCCATTACGCCGATACTGGATGAGATTGAAGTTGCGATCATGCAAGCACTCACAGAGCTGGAGAATATCCTGAGAGGCAAATCCCATGAGTAATGGTTCGGGAAAGGCCAATTCACTTTCTGCATCCCAACAGGTGCTACTGGCCCTGAAGGAAGCACGGGCGCGACTGGAAGCGATCGAGGCCGCCAAAACCGAGCCGATCGCTATCATTGGCATGGGGTGCCGATTTCCTGGCGATGCGAATCATCCGGAATCCTTCTGGCAGTTGCTGAGCAATGGCGTTGATGCAATCGCTGAAGTTCCGTCCAATCGCTGGGATGTGGATACCTACTACGATTCTGACCCCGATCGGCCTGGAAAAATGAATATTCGGGCTGGTGGGTTTATCCAGCTTCCTCAGGACTTTGATGCTCATTTCTTTGGCATTGCTCCTCGCGAAGCGGTCAGCTTGGACCCTCAACAACGGTTGTTACTAGAGGCCAGTTGGGAGGCTCTGGAAAATGCTGGCATCGCAGCCGATCAGCTCAATGGCCAGCCTACAGGTGTTTTCATGGCCATTTGTTGGAATGATTATGCCCAGCAATTAATGGCCCGACAACCGGAAGAGATCGACGCCTACATGGCTTCCGGAATTGCCAATAGCATGGCAGCCGGTCGTCTGTCTCACATCCTGGGATTACAGGGACCCAGCCTATCGGTGGATACCGCCTGCTCTTCATCCTTGGTTGCCCTACATCTGGCCTGCCAGAGCCTGCGGAACGGAGAGTGTAATATGGCGCTGATCGGAGCAGTCAGCCAGTTGCTCCTGCCATCTGTTTATATCAATTTTACTAAAGCCCGTATGTTGTCTCCTGACAATCGTTGCAAAACCTTTGATGCTGCAGCTGATGGGTTTGTGCGATCTGAAGGGTGCGGCGTAATTGTTGTGAAGCGGTTATCTGATGCGATCTCAGGTGGCGATCGCATTCTTGCCGTAATTCGAGGATCTGCCGTTAACCATGATGGGCATACCAGTGGATTAACCGTGCCGAATGGCCCTGCCCAGCAAAACGTAATTCGGAGAGCTTTGAAAAATGCGGGCGTGGAGCCTGCTCAGGTGGGTTATATTGAGGCCCACGGAACAGGGACCTCTCTGGGAGATCCGATTGAAGTGGGTGCTCTGGCTACAGTGTTTGCCAAAGAGCATTCTCAGGAGCATCCTTTGTTACTGGGTTCCGTTAAAACAAACATTGGCCATCTGGAAGCAGCAGCAGGTATGGCCGGAGTGTTCAAAGTCATTCTTTCCTTGCAACATCAAGAAATTCCGCCCCACCTACATTTTCAGCAGCCCAATCCCCATATTGCCTGGAAAGACCTCCCATTTGTGGTCCCTACCGAGCGAACCCCCTGGCTCTCTGGAGCACAACAACGAATTGCAGGAATCAGCTCCTTTGGCTTTAGCGGTACCAATGCCCATATCATTTTGGCGGAAGGGCCAACACCCGTGCCCTTGCCTCAGGCAGCCCGATCGACCCAGCTCCTGACCCTTTCCGCCAAAACAGAACCAGCGTTACAGCAACTGGCCGATCGCTATCGACAGCACCTGCTGGCTGATCCCAGCCTGAACTTGGGGGACGTTTGCTTTACGGCTAGCACGGGTCGATCGCACTTTTCCCATCGGCTGGGCATTGTGGCCGCTTCTCCGACCGAGGCAGCCGAACAACTCTCTGCCTATCTGGCTGGGGAGAGCCTGCCGACGATCGTCGGTGGTCAAGCGCAACGACAACAGCCCAGGGTCGCTTTTCTGTTTACAGGCCAGGGTTCCCAGTATGTAGGGATGGGTCGCCAGATCTATGAGACGAATCCGGTCTTCCGGCAGACTCTGGATCACTGTGCGGAGATCCTGAAATCCTATCTCGATCGTCCGTTGCTGGAGATTTTGTATCCCGAACAGGACGATCTGGGCTGGCTCGACCAGACAGCCTCTACCCAGCCCGCTCTCTTTGCCCTGGAGTATGCCCTGACCGAGGTCTGGCGCTCCTGGGGGATTGAACCGGCGATCGTCATGGGGCACAGTGTGGGCGAATATGTGGCGGCCTGTGTGGCTGGGGTGTTCAGCCTGGAGGATGGGCTGAAGCTGATCGCCGCCAGAGGACGACTGATGCAGGCGTTACCGGCTGGGGGCACCATGCTGGCGGTGCTGGCGGCGGAACCCCAGGTGCGGCAGGCGATCGCGCCCTATGGGGATCAGGTGGCGATTGCTGCGGTCAATGGCCCCACAAATATCGTGATTTCCGGTCCGACCAGCCTGATTGAAACCATTCAACAGAAGCTCCAGGCAGATGGGATTGAGGTGCGGCCCCTCATGGTGTCCCATGCCTTCCACTCCCCCCTGATGGAGCCGATGCTGGCAGAGTTCGAGGCGATCGCCCGCCAGGTCCAGTTTCAGGCTCCTCGAATTTCCCTGGTCTCCAATCTGACCGGGCAACTCTGGCGATCGGGGGAAGTTCCTGATGCGGCTTACTGGCGACAGCATGTGCGGTCTACCGTGCAGTTCGCAGCAGGTATGACCACCCTGCAAACCCAGGGCTACAGCCTGTTCCTGGAAATTGGCCCCCGCCCTGTGGTGACGGGCATGGGCCGCTACTGCCTACCGGACCCTGCCCTCGTCTGGCTGGCCTCCCTCCGGCCTGGCGTGGAAGACTGGCAGCAACTGTTGATCAGCCTGGGAACGCTTTACGCTCAAGGGGCAACGGTCAATTGGTCAGCCCTGGATCCGGAAACGCCTAACCAGAAAGTATCTCTGCCAACCTATCCCTTTCAACGGCAACGCTATTGGGTGGATGCCCCCCCAGAACCCCTCTCTCCCCCGCTTCAGCCCCGCTCAGGCGGTCATCCCTTGCTGGGACAACGCCTGACCCTGGCCACGACCGAGGTGGTGTTCGAGGCTTGCCTGGGGCCGGATGCCCCCCCATTCCTGGCTGATCATCGGGTGGCGGGCACGGCGATCGTACCTGCAACGGCTTATGTTGAAATGGCTCTGGCGGCAGCCCGACAGGTCTTGGGTCAACCAGATGCGCTGCTGACGATCGAGGATCTGGTGATTCATGCCCCCCTGGCCCTGTCAGAAGCCGAACCACAGACGGTGCAGCTTCTGCTGAACCTAACGGGAGACAACACTGGCTCGTTCCGAATCCTGAGTTTGCAGGCCAGTACGGCAACCTGGCAGCTCCATGCCTCCGGGCGAGCCTCCTGCGGGCCGATCGCGACGGCTGAGTCACCCGTGCCGGACCTGGACGCCTTTCGAGCCACAGCCCAGAACCAGATCGAGGCAGACACCCACTACCACCAGTTTCAACAGCGCGGGCTGGACTTTGGTCCCCAATTTCAGGGGGTGGTGCGGCTCTGGCAAAGAGAGGGGCAAGCCCTGGGCGAGATCCACCTGCCTGCGGCGCTGACTTCAGAACTTACCTCCTATCAGTTTCATCCGGCCCTACTGGATGCTTGTTTACAGGTCTTGGGAACCCTGCTCCCCGATGGCCTAACGGCCTATCTGCCCATGAGTCTGGCCCAGTTTCGCCTCTATCGCCAGCCCCCGGCTGTCCTCTGGAGTCAACTGACCCTGCGCCCTGGTAGTTCAAGTCTGGACACCCTCACTGCCGATCTGGTGCTGGTGGATGCAGCGGGCCAACGGGTGGCCGAAGTGGAAGGATTTGCCTGCCGTCGCTTTGATCCAAACCGGACTCAGGCCAATCGTCAGCCGGATGGGTGCTATGAAATCCTCTGGCAGCCCAAATCCCGATCGATGGATCTGAACCCGCCCGCCCCAGGAAGTTGGTTGATTTTTGCTGACGCGATCGGATTTGGAGAGGCCCTGGTCAGTCATCTGGAGGCTCAGGGGCAGACCTGCATCTGGGTGACCCCTGGATCTACCTATCGGCAGGTGGAGGCCGATCGGATCCAGGTTGATCCTGCCGATCCCAACGAATTTCGTCAGGCTCTGCAAGCAGCAGGTCCGGCCCTGCGGGGGATCATTTTCCTCTGGGCGATCGATCCAGCGACAGATCTGACGGCAGCCCAGGTCCAGGGTAGTGGGGTGATGTTGCACCTGGTGCAGGCGATCGCGGCCCAGGGCCTCAGCTCTTGGCCCCGCCTCTGGATTCTCACCCAGGGGAGTCAGGCGGTGATTTCAGTTCCAGCGGCCCCGATCTCATTGGCCCAGGCTCCCCTCTGGGGGCTGGGCCGGGTGATCAGCCAGGAATTCCCAGAACTACAATGCACCCAGATTGACCTGGATCCCCTGGGCCTGACCGATCAGGTGGCCCTGCTCTTGCCGGACCTGCTTGCCCCCGATCTGGAAGACCAGATTGCCCTGCGCCAGGGCGATCGCTATGTGCCCCGGCTTCATCCCAAAGTCCTGGAACCCAGACCTGTCAACCGTCCGCCGGTGTTTTTGTTCACCCCCCAGCCGGGGATTCTGGATCACCTGGAATTGCGTCCCCAGATTCGGCGTAGTCCTGGTCCCAGGGAGGTGGAAATCCAGATCGAAGCTGTGGGCATTGGCTTCCGGGATGTCCTGCATGCTTTGGGTCTGTATCCAGATGGGGACATTCAACTGGGCAGTGAATGCGCCGGGACGATCGTGGCGATCGGGGAGGGGGTGACGGAATTTCAGGTCGGGGATCCCGTCCTGTCCCTGGCGGAGGGCTGTTTTGGCTCCTTCGTCACCGTGCGAGTGGAACGGGTCGCCCGCAAACCATCCCACCTGAGCTTTGCTGAAGCTGCCACCATTCCTGCTTCTTTCCTAACGGCCCATTACACCCTGCATACCCTGGCCCGCCTCTCTGTCGGACAGCGGGTGCTGATTCACGCCGGGACAGGAGGAGTGGGGTTGGCCGCCATCCAGTTGGCCCAGCGGGCTGGAGCCGAAATCTTTGCCACAGCCGGGAGCCCAGAAAAGCGCGCCTTGCTCAAGGCCATGGGAGTGCCCCATGTGTTCAGTTCCCGCACCCTGGACTTTGCCGAGGAGATTTTGTGTCTCACGGCGGGACAGGGGGTGGATGTCATCCTGAATTCCCTGGCGGATGACTTTATCCCGGCTAGCCTCTCCATCTTGGCGGATCAGGGCTGCTTCCTGGAAATTGGCAAGCGGGGCATCTGGGAGCCGCAGCAGGTGGCCCAGGTTCGACCCCAGGCAGCTTACCATGTGGTCTATCTGGGGGCGATCGCGGAACAGCAACCGGAACTCCTTCAATCTCTGTTCATCGAGGTAATGGCTGGTTTTGAGGGGGGCTCCCTACAGCCGCTGCCATTACAGCTCTTTCCCCTGAATCAGGTGGTGGATGCCTTCCGCTATATGGCCCAGGCCAAACATATCGGCAAAATTGTGGTGCTTCCGGAGGCCCCACCCCTATCGGTGCGATCGGAGGCCACCTATCTGATTACAGGGGGCCTGGGTGGATTGGGTCTAGCTGTGGCCAGGGGACTGGTCGATCGGGGGGCGCGGCATCTGGTGCTACTGGGGCGCAGGGCCGCTTCTGGGACCGCTCAGACAATCCTGGCTGACCTGGAGAAAGCTGGTTGTCAGGTGCGGGTGGCGGCGGTGGATGTGGCCGATCGAGCTGCTCTGACCCACCTGCTGGCTGAGGTAGAGATTGAAATGCCGCCTTTGCGAGGGGTGATCCATGCCGCCGGAGTTCTGGAGGATGGGGTGCTGCTGCAACAGGACTGGAGCCGCTTCGATCGGGTCTTTGCCCCCAAGGTCTATGGCAGTTGGAATCTGCACCATCTCACCCGCGATGTACCCCTGGATTTCTTTGTCCTGTTCTCGGCTGGAGCCAATTTGTTTGGGTTTACAGGGCAGGGCAATTACGTTGCTGCCAATGCTTTCCTGGATGCCCTGGCCCACGATCGACGGGCCTATGGCTTACCCGCAATCAGCATTAATTGGGGGGCCTGGGCCGAGGTGGGGATGGCGACCCAATCTATCGCCAAGCAGCGGATTACCCTGCGGGGACTGGATTTAATTCCGCCGGAACAGGGGGTGCAGGCGCTGTTCCAGGTTCTGGATGCCAACCCGATTCAGGTTGCTATGCTGCCCATGAACTGGGCCCATTTCTTCCGACAATCCCCTGAACAGGCGGAGCGCCCTTTCTTTGCCGATATGGTGGCCCGATCACAGGTTGTCCCATCCCAGCCAGCCTCTGCCTCCGTTTCTCCTGGTTGGCTGGAGCAGCTCCTGGCCACTCCGCCTGCCCGCCGCCGGAAGGGGCTGCTGACGTTTGTGCAGGAGCAAAGCCTGAAGGTGCTGGGTCTCGATCGCGCCACCCCCCTAGACCCGCGCCAGCCCTTGCAGGAGTTGGGTCTGGATTCCCTGATGGCCGTGGAATTGCGCAATCTCCTCTCAGCGGCAACCAAACTACCCCTGGCCGCCACCTTTGTGTTTGATTACCCTACCCCAGAAGCGATGACTGAGACTCTGTTACAGCAGTTGAGTCCCGATCCTATAGAATCAGGGACTTCGCCGATCGATCTGCCCAATGCCCTACTTGATGATCTGGGAGATCTGGAACAACTTTCGGAGGAAGCCGCGACCGCTTTGCTATTGGCAGAACTGGAATCACTACGGGAGAGAAGTTGATATGGGGCAGCCGGAAAATCAGGGTGTGACCTCCGCCCGTGGACCAGAGTTATCCGCTGTGAAGCAGGCCCTGCTGGAGGTGCGGCAATTACGTAACCGCCTGGATCAAATGGAACAGGCTCGCTCAGAGCCGATCGCCATCATTGGTATCGGGTGCCGCTTTCCTGGGGGCGTGGACGGTCCAGATAGCTTCTGGCAACTGTTGGAACAGGGCGTGGATGCGATTACGGAAGTTCCACCCGATCGCTGGGATATAGACGCCTACTATGATGCGAATCCCCAGGCCCCTGGCAAAATGGCCAGTCGTTGGGGTGGATTCCTGGAACAGGTCGATCGGTTTGATGCGCCTTTTTTTGGCATTGCCCCCCGAGAAGCCGCAGCTATGGACCCCCAGCAGCGGTTGTTGCTGGAGGTGAGTTGGGAAGCCCTGGAGCAGGCAGGCCAGTCTCCCGCACAACTGTTCGGTAGTCAGACGGGGGTGTTTATCGGCATCTCCACGATCGACTATGCCCACATTCTGTTTGGTCAGTCCCTGGCTGAAATTGATGCCTATGCTGGTGTGGGCTTTTCCCATAGTATTGCCGCCGGACGGCTAGCTTACGTGCTGGGAGTGCAGGGACCGACGGTGGCGATCGATACAGCCTGCTCTTCCTCCCTGGTGGCGGTGCATCAGGCAGTGCAGAATCTGCGTCTGGGCACCTGTTCCATGGCCCTGGCTGGTGGGGTTAACCTGATTTTGCGGCCTGATTTAGGGGTTACCTTTTCGAAGGCTCAAATGCTCTCCCCCGATGGCCGCTGCAAAACTTTTGATGCCCGTGCCGATGGTTATGTGCGCTCGGAAGGGTGCGGCATGGTGGTCCTGAAGCGGCTGTCGGATGCAATCGCCGATCGGGACCAGATTCTGGCCCTGATTCGAGGGTCAGCCATTAACCATGATGGTCGTAGTAGTGGGATTACCGCTCCCAATGGCCCATCTCAAACTGCGGTGATCCGGGCTGCCCTGGCCGATGGGCACCTGAAACCGGAGCAGGTGGCCTATGTGGAAACCCATGGCACCGGGACTTCCCTGGGGGACCCGATCGAAGTTCAAGCCCTCTACCAGGCTGTGGGACAGGGGCGAACGGCTACCCAGCCTCTGCAAATTGGCTCAGTGAAGACCAATCTGGGCCACCTGGAAGCGGCGGCTGGGATTGCTAGTCTGATTAAGGCGGTTTTAGTGCTGCAGCATGAACAAATCCCGCCCCATCTGCATCTACAGCAGTTGAATCCCTACATTGCCTGGGATAGCCTGCCAATCACGGTTCCAACCCAAACCACGCCCTTGATGGGATCCGCCGATTGCCCCCTGGTGGGAGTCAGTTCCTTCGGGTTCAGTGGCACCAATGCCCATCTGGTGCTGTCCACCGCTCCCGCTCCTGTCTCCCCCGATCCAACTCCGGATCGGCCCTGCCATCTGTTTACCCTGTCCGTGAAGCGGCAGAGTGACTTACCTGCCCTGCTGCAGCGCTACGATTCCTTCCTGAGCACCACGACCGCGTCCCTGGCAGATATCTGTTTCACTGCCAATGGGGGTCGTCTGGCCCTGGTCGATCGGGTTGCCCTGGTGGTGGCTGATCGGGCTGAGTTGCGCCAGAAACTTCTTACCCTGGCTGCTGGCCAGAGCCCTGCGGGGTGCCTGCGTGGCCAGGTGTTTGAGACGGCCTCTCCGGAAATCACCTTTGGGTTTAGTGGTGCAACCAACCGCCTGCTTCAGGCTGGCCAGCAATTATTCCAGACCCAGCCCCAGTTCCGGAGTCTACTGGAGCAATGTGATGCCCTGCTGCGATCGCACCTGGATGTGCCATTGCTGGAGGTGCTGTACCCGACAGGTTCCTCTGTCCTTCTGGATCGGCCTGCCTATGCCCAACCAGCTCTCTTCGCCCTGAATTATGCCTTGGCCCAATTGTGGCAGAGTTGGGGAATTCGGCCTACCCTGGTCACGGGTCAGGGGGCGGGGGAAATCGTGGCTGCCTGTGTCGCCGGGGCGCTGCCCCTGGAAGTGGGGCTGGCCCTGGCTGTGCTGCAGGGCCAGAATCTGGAGCAGCCCTCAACTCCCCTGGCCGATCGACTCACAACCCTGCTGGCCTCTGTTCCCGCTACGACCCCTCCCATCGGCATTATTTCTGGAGTAACGGGCCAGTTTGTTGCTGCCACCGAACTCACCCAGCCCTCTTACTGGCTGCAACTCTGGCAACAGCCTCCCGCCTGGGGGCGGGTGTTGCAAACCCTGGCGGCACAGAACCAGACCCTCTGCCTGGAGATTGGCCCCCACCCTGATTTATCCCTTCTGGAGCGATCGGCCTATCCTGATTCGATCTGGTTCTCCTCTCTCCATATCGATCGAGAGGACTGGTTGTCGCTGCTGGAAAACCTGGCGGCCCTGTATGTGCGAGGACTGCCGATCGATTGGATTGCTTTCGATCAGCCCTACCCTCGGCAGCGGCTTGCCCTTCCCACCTATCCCTGGGCCAAGGAACCCTACTGGATCGAGACATCTGCCCCTCCCCTCCTGGGGCAACCGCCCTCTCTGTGGGACCAGATCACGACTGCCGGAACCCAACAGGCCCAGCAGGGGCCACTGGATCTGGCCCTGGATACCTATGCCGATCGCTGGGCCTGCCTGGAGCGGCTGACCGTGGCTTATATCATTCAGACCCTGCAGACCCTGGGGGCTTTTGCCCAGACTGGAGATCGGGCCTCTGTCGATGCCCTGCTGACCCAATTACAGATCCGTCCCACCTACCGTCCCCTCCTGCTTCGCTGGTTAAAACACCTGGTAGCCGCCCAACTGCTTCAGACCGTGGGGGATGAATTTATTGCCCTGCAGCCCCTGCCCCCTGCAGCCCTGGCGGAGGCAAAGCAGGCGGCCCAGCAGAGTCTGACAGCAGAGCAGCCCCTGCTCACCTATGTGGAACGATGCGGCGATCGGCTGGCTCCCATTCTCACCGGTACAGCTAGTGCCCTGGATACCCTGTTTCCAGAAGGCTCTCTGGAGACGGCCAACTATCTTTACCGGGATTGGGCCATGATTCGCTACTTCAGTGGCATCATGCAGCAGATCGTGGCTAGTTTAGTGCGCCTGACGCCTGCTGATCGGCCCTTGCAAATTCTGGAAATTGGGGCCGGGACTGGCGGGACTGCCGCTGTCTTGTTGCCGTTGCTGCCGCCGGAGCGGACCCATTACCAGTTCACAGATGTCTCTGATTTCTTCCTGGGTCGAGCTGCAGAGAAATTCAGGGCCTATCCCTTTGTTCGCTACAGCCTGCTGAATGTGGAACAGGATCCCCAGGAACAGGGCTATACTCCAGCCAGCGTTGATCTGATTGTGGCGGCGAATGTCTTGCATGCCACCCAGGATCTACGATCGACCCTGAAGCATGCCCGATCGTTGCTGGCTCCCGGTGGCTTGTTAATTTTGTTTGAAGTTACAACCCACCTCACCTGGTTTGATATCACTACTGGCCTGATTGAGGGGTGGGAACGGTTTGAAGATGACTGGCGACAGGACGATCCCCTGTTGCCAGCCTCTACCTGGCAGCAAGCCCTGCAGGAAGCTGGATTTGAACAGGTCATAGCCTTTCCTCAGGCTGGTTCGGCGGCAGAAATTCTGGGAGCCCATGTCATGGTGGCTCAGACTTCCCTGGCTGCGGCCAGTGCTGCCAGGGGGCAACCAGTGCAGCGCACGGCCAGCCCCCTGCCGGAAGTTGCCCCCAGCCCCCCGATCGCCCCTGCTGACCTTCTGCGGCAGGACCTGCTGGCCGCCCTACCTGATGAGCGTCGGGAGCGCCTGACCCAGTTTGTGCGAGAACAGGTGGCGGCGGTGCTGCGCTCACCGATCGAGGGTCTGCATCCCCGCCATCGCTTGATGGATATTGGGGTGGATTCTCTCATGGCTGTAGATTTGCGCAACCGCCTGCAAACGGGATTGGGCCTGACCCAGACCATCCCAGCAACCTTGATGTTTGACTATCCGACGATCGCCGCGATCGCCAGTTACCTGGAGGGTCTGCTGACCCCATCCCCCCAGGCCCCTGCGCCCGTTCCATCCCCTGACTCCCCGGAGGGACCTCCCCCGGCACCTGCTACCCTCCCAGATCTGGAGCAACTTTCTGATCAGGAAGTGGAAGCTTTACTGCTTGAGAAGTTGAATCAACTGTAATTTCACTGTCACTGGATCCCAATGAGCGCACCGGACAATTCAACCCTATCTCCTCTTAAACAGGCCTACCTGGCCCTGGAACGCATGCAGGCGAAACTGGCGGCGCTGACCCAGGCCCAGCGGGAGCCGATCGCTGTAATTGGCCTGAGCTGCCGGTTTCCTGGAGCTGCCAATCCCGCTGCTTTCTGGCAACTCCTGGAAGAGGGAGTAGATGCAATTCGGGAAGTGCCGCCCGATCGCTGGGATATTGATGCCTACTATGATCCCGATCCCGATGCCCCTGGCAAGATTGCGACCCGGTGGGGCGGATTTCTGGATCAGATTGCTGACTTTGATCCCCAACTATTTGACATTTCTCCCCGCGAGGCCCTGACCATGGATCCCCAGCAGCGGCTGTTGCTGGAAGTTGCCTGGGAAGCTCTAGAGGATGCAGGCTATGCCCCCGATCGGTTGGTCGGCAGTGCCACCGGGGTGTTTATCGGCATTGTGGGCAATGATTATGCCCAGTTACAACTGGCTGACAATGGGATCACCCAGATCGACACCTACTATGGCTCAGGAACCGGCCATAGCGTTGCATCGGGGCGAATTTCCTATGTTCTGGGGTTGCAGGGACCCAGCTTGTCGATCGACACGGCCTGCTCCTCCTCCCTGGTGGCCATTCATCAGGCGGTGCAGAGCCTGCGCAGTGGGGAATGTCGGATGGCCCTAGCCGGTGGGGTGAATGCTATCCTGACGCCGGAAGTCTCGATCGCCCTGTCCCGCTTCCACATGATGGCCCCCGATGGCCGCTGCAAAACTTTTGACGATCGGGCTGATGGCTTTGTCCGGGGAGAAGGCTGTGGCCTGGTGGTATTGAAGCGGCTCTCCGATGCGGTTGCGGATGGCGATCGGATTTTGGCGGTGGTGCGGGGTTCGGCGGTAAATCAGGATGGGGCTAGCAGCGGCCTGACTGCCCCCAATGGTCCAGCCCAGGAGGCTCTGATTCGGGCGGCCCTGGCCAATGCGGACCTGTCACCGGCTGCCGTCAGCTATGTGGAAACCCACGGCACTGGAACTTCCCTGGGGGATCCGATCGAGGTTCAGGCTCTGGGGGCTGTGCTCCGGGAGGGCCGCCCTGCGGATCAGCCGGTGGCGATTGGCTCTGTCAAAACCAATGTCGGTCACCTGGAGGCGGCGGCAGGGGTAGCAGGGTTCATTAAGCTGGTGCTGGCCCTACACCATGGCCGGATTCCGCCCCACTTGCACCTGCAGCAACCCAATCGGCTGATTGCCTGGGAGCAGTTGCCTGTTGTCATTCCCACCCAACTCACCGATTGGACGGTTCCGGAACGGATTGCCGGGGTCAGTTCCTTTGGGTTTAGTGGCACCAATGCCCATTTGATTCTGGCGGAAGCCCCTCAAACTGATTCCGGCAGGCCGCAAGCAGGGACCGATCGGCCCCTCCATCTCCTCACCCTGGCTGGGAAAACTCCAGAGGCCCTGCGGGAGTTGGCCGAGCGCTACCGAACCGAACTGGTTGATCGGTCCCACAAGCTGGCCGATATCTGCTTTACCGCCAATACGGGTAGGGCTACCCTACCCTGTCGCCTGGGACTCTGGGCCAGCAACAGTATGGAGGTCTGTGACTCCCTGGCCGCTTTTTTGGCCGATCGGGAGCCAGAACACTGGGTGCAGGGGCAGGTGGAACAAGTTAATGCTCCTCAAATCGTCTTTCTGTTCACGGGCCAGGGAGCCCAGTATGTCGGGATGGGCCAGGAACTTTACCAGACTCAACCGACCTTCCGATCCGCCCTGGATCGCTGCGATGCCTTGCTCCGCCCCTATCTAGAGCGACCTCTGCTGGAGGTATTGCATCGGGAGACAGGGCTTCTGGATCAGACCGCCTATACCCAACCGGCCTTGTTTGCCATTTCCTATGCCCTGGGTGAACTCTGGAAATCCTGGGGTATCTCCCCCTCCGTGGTGCTGGGGCATAGTGTGGGGGAATATGCCGCCGCCTGCGCGGCTGGGGTCTTCAGCCTGGAGGATGGCCTGAAGCTGATCGCAGCGCGAGGACGGTTGATGCAGTCCCTGCCTGAAGGGGGCGCGATGGCGGTGGTGTTTGCCGACCAGGGAACGGTGATGACAGCCCTACAGCCCTATGGGGGAGCGGTGACGATCGCCGCCATCAACGGACCGCAAAATATTGTGATTTCCGGTGAGGCTGTCTCCGTTCAGGCTGTCCTGCAGGATCTGACGGCTCAGGAAATCAAAACCCATCCCCTGACAGTTTCCCATGCCTTTCATTCCCCCCTAATCGAACCCATCCTGGCGGAGTTTGAGC
This sequence comes from Leptolyngbya sp. 'hensonii', assembly GCF_001939115.1. Classification (GTDB taxonomy): domain Bacteria; phylum Cyanobacteriota; class Cyanobacteriia. Next base: position 117,077 of record NZ_MQTZ01000002.1, read on the forward strand.
AGGTGGCGGCCACTGTCACCTATGGCCCTCCCCGGATGCGCTTCATTTCCGCAGCAACGGGGACGATCGTTAAAGCTGAAACCCTGAGTCAACCGGGCTACTGGCGACAGCAGACCCGCAATCCGGTCCAGTTTGCTGCTGCTGTGCAGGCCCTGCAGGTGCAGGAAAACACCCTGGTTCTAGAAATGGGTCCCCATCCTGTTTTGATCGGCATGGCCCGCCAGAGCCTGCCCGATTCCCTGGGGGGCTGGTTGCCTTCCCTGCGACGGGGAATGGGAGACTGGGAGCAGTTGCTGGAGAGTCTGGCCACCTTCTATGTCCGGGGCGGCTCCGTGGATTGGGCTGGGTTCGATCGGGACTATGCTCGCCAGAAGTTGTCCCTGCCTACCTATCCCTTCCAGCGGCAGCGGTATTGGGTTCCTGTCCGTCGTCCTGCTCCTGTCCCCTCATCGCCAGGGAGCCATCCCCTCCTGGGACAACGGTTGCGATCGGCCCTCAAAGCAATTCAGTTTGAAGCCCACCTGCAAGTTACTGCCCTGCCTTTTCTTCAGGATCACCGGGTGCACGGGCTGGCGATTCTGCCCGCGACAGCCTATGTAGAAGTGGCCCTGGCAGCGGCGATTACCACTCTGGGTCATGGATCGCCGACCCTTTCCGATCTGGTCATTCATGAGGCCCTGGCCGTGCCTGATGCGGGGGGCTGCGCCCTGCAAACGATCGTCACGGTGGGACCAGGCCCGCAAGCCAGTTTTCAGATTTTCAGCCTGGAGGATTCCCCGGAGGTTGACCCGGATGCCTGGAAACTCCAGGCCAGCGGCACCCTGCAGAGGTCAGCCCCGATCGCTCCAGAGGGCAGTTCCCTGGTGCCAGCCACCCTGCAGGCCCGCTGCCCAGATTTGATTTCAGCCCAGACCCATTATCAGCAACTGGCGGAACGGGGTCTGGTCTTTGGTCCCAGTCTGCAGGGAGTTGTGCAGATCTGGCGGCGGGATGGGGAAGCGATCGGTCAGATACAGGCTCCAGACTGCCTGATGGGGGAACTGGGGGCTTATCACATCCACCCAGCCCTTCTGGATGCCTGTGTGCAGGTGCTGGCGGCGGCTGTTCCCACCGATATTGCCGCTACCGACCTCTATTTGCCCGTGGGGTTGGACCGCTGCCAGACCTATGGTAAATTTCCCCCACGACTCTGGAGCCATGTTCAACTCCAGCTTCCCCCAGGTCAATCGGCTCCGGCCACTCTGACGGCTCAGATCCAGATTTTTGATCAGGCAGGTACCCTGCTGGCTGAGTTGGTCGGATTGCGGCTGAGAAAGGCCAGTCGCACGGCCCTGTTCCAGGCTACAGGACCAGATGTGAATCAGTGGCTGTACCAGGTGACCTGGGAACCCCAGCCCAGCTCGATGGCGATTGCAACCCATCTGACCTCGCCCGCCACGATCGCTGCCCAGGTTTGCCCCCAGGTGCCAGAACTGGATGCTCGGTATGGCCTCGATCGCTATCGAGAGTTTTCGCTTCAGGTGGGGCGTCTCAGCAATGACTACATTCTGCTGGCCTGGCAACAGTTAGGCTGGCAGCCTCAGGTGGGCCAGTCCTGGACGATCGAGACCCTGGCTGTCGCGTTGGGGGTCCCTGATTCCTATCATCGGTTGCTGGGACGGTCCTTGGCCATGCTACAGGCAGAGGGTTGGGTCCAGCCGGTGGGATCAGCTTGGACGGTGCTGCGGGCACCGAAGGCGCTGACGGCCCCTGTCCTGGCGCAACGGCTGCAGGCGCTGACCACCCATTATCCTGAGTTTGAGATTGAACTGACCCTGGTCGGTCGCTGTGGTCCCCATCTGGCAGGGGTGTTCAAGGGCACGATCGATCCCCTTACCCTGCTGTTTCCGGGGGGAGATCTGTCCGTTGCGGCCCGTCTTTACCAGGAGTCTCCGGCGGCCAGGGCCTACAACCATCTGGTGCAGGAAAGTGTCACCGCTGCCCTGGCCCAGTTCCCTGCCGATCGGCCCCTGCGGGTGCTGGAGATTGGTGGAGGAACCGGTGGGACCACGGCCCATGTCCTGCCCCTGTTTACTGCCGATCGCACCCACTATACCTTCACGGACATTTCGCCCCTATTTACGGCTAAAGCGGCTGAGAAATTCAGTGCCTATCCCTTTGTCCACTATCAACCCCTCGATATTGAGCAGGACCCGATCGGCCAGGGATTCCCGGCCCACCAGTGCGATCTGATTCTGGCGGCCAATGTCATCCATGCCACGGCGGATCTGGGCCAGACCCTGGATCATGTGCAGCAGCTTCTAGCACCGGGAGGACTGTTCCTGATGCTGGAAATGACCCGTCCCGATCCCTGGATTGATATCACCTTCGGATTGACGGAAGGCTGGTGGAAATTCGTCGATACGGACGTGCGCCCCACCTATCCCCTCCTATCTCCGACGGAGTGGCTGACCCTGCTGACCCGACAGGGCTTCGAGACAGCCGCCACGGTTCCGGCCCTGGAGAGCCAGGAGATGACGGAAGAAACCGTGATTCTGGCCCAGGCCCCTCAAGAGAGCCTCCGGTCTGAACAGTGGCTGATTCTGACCGATCGGCAGGGTATCGGCATCCAACTGGCAGAATTGCTCCAGGCCCAGCATCATGCCTGTGTTCTGGCTACAACAGCTCCCCTGGATAACCCGCCAGATGGAATTCCCTGTATCGTAGTTGATCCAACCCGGCCCGAAGCCTTCCAGGGCCTACTGCAACAGGCTCCCCAATGGCATCAGATTGTCCATCTCTGGAGTACGGATCTGCCCAGTCTGGGCGATCGGGCTGCCGCTGACTGGGAGACCTCCCAGGCCCTCGCCTGTGGTACGGTGTTACATCTGGCCCAGGCCATTGCCCAGTTACCCCAAGCTGTTCCGCCCCGGCTGTGGCTGGTCACCCGAGGGGGACAGGCGGTAGGGGCCGAGCCCCAGGCCGTGGCTGTTCCCCAATCGACCCTCTGGGGGTTGGGCAAGACGATCGCCCTAGAGTATCCGGAATGGCACTGTACCCGCATTGATCTGGATCCCAACCCGGCGGAGCCAGCAGCCCCGGTTTTGTTCCGGGAACTGGCGGCGGGATCCCCCGAAGATCAGGTCGGCTTCCGTCGGGGTCAACGCTATGTCGCTCGTCTGGCTCGCCTGGAGGCCGATCGAACAACTCCTGAACCAGAAGCGGTCCAGGTCCAGGTCCCGGAACGGGGATTGCTGGACCAAATGACCTTCCGGCCCCTGGAACGGCGGGCTCCGGGTCCTGGTGAAGTGGAAATTCGCGTCCGGGCCACAGGACTGAACTTCAAGGATGTGCTGAATGTACTGGGGTTGTATCCCGGCGATCCGGGTCCCCTGGGGAGTGAATGCACTGGCGAGATTGTGGCTGTGGGAGAAGGGGTCACCGATCTGCAGGTGGGGGATGGGGTGATGGCCGTCGCTCCTGGTTGCTTCCAGTCCTTTATAACCACCCGTGCTGATTTTGTCCTCCGGAAACCAGACGCCCTCAGCTTTGAGGCGGCAGCGACGATTCCAATTCCCTTCCTGACGGCAGCCTTTACCCTGCAGCATCTGGCCAAAATTGCACCGGGCGATCGGGTGCTAATCCATGCGGCGGCTGGGGGTGTGGGTCTGGCTGCAGTCCAGATCGCGCAACAACTGGGGGCGGAGGTCTTTGCCACGGCGGGCAGTCCCGAAAAACGGGCCTTTTTGCAGGCCACCGGGGTGCCCCATGTGCTGAATTCCCGCACCCTCGACTTTGCGGATGAAATTCTGGCCCTGACGGATGGACGGGGGGTGGATATTGTCCTCAATTCCCTGGCTGATGAATTTATTCCGAAAAGTTTTGCCGTGCTGGCTCCCCAGGGCCGATTCGTTGAGATTGGCAAACGGGGGATTCTTGATCCGGCGGCAGTGGCGACAATGCGGCCAGATGTCTCCTACTTCATTGTGGATTGGGGTGAAACCAGCAAAGAAGACCCGGCCCTGATCCGTCGCCTGTTTTTGGAGATTGGGGCGGCGATCGGGGCAGGTCAGTTCCAGCCTCTGCCCCAGCAGGTGTTTCCCCTGTCAGAGATCGTCAGCGCTTTCCGGTATATGGCGGCGGCGAAACACATCGGTAAAATCGTGATTACCCACCCGATCAGGACAGAGCAGGCTCCCGTGGCCATTCGCCCGGACGCCACCTATCTGATTACCGGGGGGTTGGGGGGCCTGGGGCTCAAGGTGGCCCAGTGGCTGGTGGAACGGGGTGCCCAGCATCTGGTGTTGGTGGGGCGACGGCCCCCGACTCCTGCAGCCCAGGCGACGATCGCAAGCCTGACCGCCGCAGGAGCCCAGGTGGTGGTGGCCCAGGCCGATGTGGCGGTGGCGGACCAGATGGCTCTGATCCTGGCCGACCTGGAGGCCAGCCTGCCGCCCCTGCGTGGGATTATCCATGGAGCTGGCACCCTGGATGATGGGGTGCTGCTCCAGCAAAACTGGCCCCGCTTTGCTGGGGTGATGGCCCCCAAGGTGGCTGGGGCCTGGCACCTGCATCAGTTGACCCAGGGCAAATCCCTGGATTTCTTTGTCCTGTTTTCCTCGATCGCCTCCCTGTTTGGGTCTGCTGGCCAGGGGAATCATGCGGCGGCCAATGCCTGGTTGGACCAACTGGCCCAGTACCGCCGATCGCTAGGACTACCGGGACTGAGTATCAACTGGGGGGTGTGGTCCGAGGTCGGGGCTGCTGCCCAACAGGATGTGGTGCAACGGGCCAGCAGCCAGGGAATTGGCGCGATCGCTCCGGATCAGGGCATCCGGGTGTTGGAGACCTTGCTGGCCGGTTCTCCGGCCCAGGTGGGGGTAACGCCCATGAACTGGTCCCGTTTCCTGGGGCAATTCACCACCCCGCCCCTGTTCTTGACGGGAATCACGGTGGAAAAGAGCGCCGCACCGGAGGTTAGCCCGATGGCGGTGGCCCCGACCCAACTCTGGCAACAGTTGCAGGGGGCTGCTCCCCAGAAACAGGGGGAACTGCTGGCCCGCCATGTGGAAACCCAGATTCGCAAGGTTCTGGGGATTGATCCTGCCCAGGTAATCTCCGATCGCAAGCCCCTGAGCGAACTGGGTTTGGATTCTCTAATGGCGATCGAGTTAAAAAATCTGTTGGGCAAGGGGCTGCAGCTCAGTTGTACTCTCCCGGCGACCCTGGTGTTTGACTATCCCACGGGCAAGGATCTGACGGACTATTTATGCCAGCAGGTGCGGGCAGAACTCCCTTCTTCTGGGACTGAAGGGCAGCCAGAGGCTGAGGAGAAGACCAGTGGGGAAAGCTTGCTCCATTCCCTGGATGAACTCGAAGATTTGTCTGATGACGAAGTGGATCGGCTGATCGCGCAGTATAAAAAGCAGTGAGGCAGGGTAATTATGGTATCAGAACAATTTTTTGAGCGGCTTTCCCAACTCTCCCCCAAACGCCTGACCCTGCTGGCGATCGAGCTGCAGTCTAAATTGGAGGCTCTGGAGCAGCAGGCGGCTGAACCCATTGCCATTATTGGAATGGGATGCCGTTTTCCCGGTGGCGCAGACAGCCCGGAAGCTTTCTGGGAGCTCTTGCGCCAGGGTGTGGATGCGATTACGGAAGTGCCAGCCTCCCGCTGGCCGATTGATCAATACTATGACCCCAATCCCGATGCTCCTGGTAAGGTTTCGACCCGCTGGGGCGGCTTTATTGATGCGATCGATCAGTTTGACCCCCAGGTGTTTGGCATTGCCCCCCGGGAGGCCCTGAGTATGGACCCCCAGCAACGGTTGCTGCTGGAAGTGGCCTGGGAAGCGTTGGAGTGGGCCGGATATGCCCCCGATCGGCTGGAGGGGAGTCCTGTCGGAGTCTTTGTCGGTCTTTGCAATAGTGATTATTTTCAGTTGCTGGCCACAGAGGATAACCAGAATATTGATGCCTATCTGGCTACCGGGAATGCAGGCAGCGTGGCCTCCGGTCGGATTTCCTACCTGCTGGGATTGCAAGGCCCCAGTCTTACGGTTGATACGGCCTGTTCCTCCTCCCTGGTGGCGGTGCATCTGGCAGTTCAGAGTTTGCGCCAGGGAGAATGTCGCATGGCCCTGACGGGTGGGGTGAACGCGATTCTGTCTCCCCGAACCACTATCACCCTGTCTAAAGCCAAAATGATGGCCCCTGATGGCCGCTGTAAAACTTTTGATGCCGCCGCCAATGGCTTTGTCCGGGCAGAGGGTTGCGGTCTGGTGGTGTTGAAACGGCTCTCGGATGCGATCGCCGATGGAGACACTGTTCTGGCAGTGATTCGGGGTTCGGCGGTGAACCAGGATGGGCGCAGCAATGGGCTGACTGCCCCCAATGGTCCCTCCCAGGAATCAGTATTGCGGCAGGCCTTGGCCAATGCGGGGGTCGGGCCTGAGGACATGTTTTATGTAGAGGCCCATGGCACCGGCACTTCCCTGGGAGATCCGATCGAGATCCAGGCCCTGGGGGCAGTGCTGGGAGAGGGGCGGGTTCCCGATCGGCCCCTGTTGGTGGGCTCGGTCAAGACCAATATCGGGCATCTGGAGTCTGCCGCCGGAATTGCCGGTCTGATCAAACTGGTGCTGGCGATCCAACATCGAGAAATTCCGCCCCACCTGCACCTGCAGTCCCTGAATTCCTACATTCCCTGGGAGCGCTGGCCAATCCAGATTCCAACCCAGGCTACGCCCTGGGGAGCAGGAGAGGGCCGTTTTCTGGGGGGGGTGAGTTCCTTTGGCTTCAGTGGCACCAATGCCCATGTGATTCTGGAGGCAGCCCCCGCCCCCCTGCCGCCCCAACCTGCCAGTCTCCAGCCCCGATCGCGCCATCTTCTCACCCTCTCCGCCAAGACCCGCGAAGCCCTGATGGCCCTGGCAGAGCGCTACAAAACCTTCCTGGATGCCCATCCGGAGGTGGATCTGGGGGATGTCTGCTTCACTGCCAATACCGGGCGGGCCCAGTTCTCCCATCGCCTCAGTTTGATGGCGACCTCGGTGTCGGACCTGAGGGAAAAACTGAGCGCCGCGATCGGGGGTGAGGAAATGCCAGGGGTTATGGAGGGAGAGGTAGCAGGTACCCACCCGCCAAAATTGGCCTTCCTGTTTACAGGTCAGGGGTGCCAATATCCCGGCATGGGACGGGAACTCTACGACAGTCAGCCCGTCTTTCGGGAAGCACTGGAGCGCTGTGCTACCCTGCTGCAACCGTACCTGGAACGACCCCTGCTGGAAGTGCTGTATGGGGCAGAAACACCGCTCCTGGACCAGACCGCCTACACCCAACCTGCCCTGTTTGCCCTGGAGTATGCCCTGGCCCAGATGTGGCAATCCTGGGACGTGCAACCGAGCATAGTCATGGGCCATAGCGTAGGGGAATATGTGGCAGCCTGTGTGGCGGGAGTGTTCAGCCTGGAGGATGGGTTGAAGCTGATTGCGGCTAGAGGACGATTGATGCAGGCCCTGCCCCCGAATGGAGCCATGATCGCGATCATGGCGGATGAGGCGACGATCGAGCCCCTGTTGCAGGCCCATCCCCAGGTGGCGATCGCGGCCCACAATGGTCCCCTGAATCTGGTGCTGTCTGGTCCGCGTCAGGGGATCCAGACTGTCACTCCCCTGCTGGAAGCCCAGGGGATCAAGGTGACGCCTTTGAAAGTCTCCCATGCCTTCCACTCGCCCTTGATGGAGCCGATGTTGCAGGAGTTTGGGCAGATTGCGGCGACGGTCGCCTTCCAATCACCTCAAATTGATTTGGTTTCAAACCTGACGGGTCAGGTGGCCACAGCCGAGGTGGCCACGCCCCAATACTGGGTCCGCCATGTGCGGCAGGCCGTGCGTTTCGCTGAGGGGATGGAGACGTTGCGACAGCAGGGTTATTCCCTGTTGATCGAACTGGGTCCGAAGCCGGTGCTCCTGGGCATGGGACGACTGTGCTGGCCCGCAGGAACTGGCACCTGGTTGCCGTCCCTCCATCCCCAACTGGGAGACTGGGAACAACTGCTCCACAGTTTGGCCACTCTCTACAATCAGGGACTTGAGATGAATTGGGCCAGGGTAGACCAGGACATGGGTCGCCGCCGTCTGGTATTGCCCACCTACCCCTTCCAGCGTCAGCGCTACTGGATTGATCCTGTCGCCCCTGCCCCACCGCTCCCCCCCCTGGCCGGTCATCCCCTGCTGGGGCAACGGTTGCGATCGCCCGCATTACAGGACCCCGTCTTTCAGTCCAGCTTGAGTGTGCAGCGACCGGCTTTCCTGGACCATCACCGCATCTATGGTGTTCCAATTCTGCCTTCGCCTGCCTACCTGGAAATGGCGATCGCTGCCGCCCTCGAAGCCTGGGGTAAAGCCCCTGCCAGCCTGACAAACTTCACCATTCAGGAAGCCCTGATCCTACCGGAGCAGGGCGGTCTTCCGGTGCAGACCCTTTTGACGCCGATTGGGCCAGATCAGGCCCAGTTCCAGGTTGTGAGTCTGACGACGGGATCCGATTGGAAAGTCCATGCTACGGGCATCCTGCACTTACAGGCAGAGCCTGGATCCCAGACGATCGACCTCCCAACGATTCAGGCCCGCTGTGCCGACCAGTGGGACGGGCAGGCTTACTACGAAAAACTCTACGAGCTGGGGCTGGAGTTCCAGTCGAGTTTCCGGGGCATTCGCCACCTGTGGCGGCGGGATGGGGAAGCCCTCGGAGAGATGGTGTTGCCGCCCGAACTCCAGGCCGAAACTGGGTCTTATCGAATTCATCCCGCTTTTCTGGATGCCTGTCTGCATCTGTTGGGGGCACCCCTGTCCCGCGATCTGGACACCACCTATCTCCTGATTGGCCTTGATCGCCTCTGCCTGTACCAGGCTCCGGCCAACCAGCTCTGGACCCATGTGGTGCTGCAGGAGAGTGAGGTTACGGACCAGGAAACCTTCACCGGCAATATGCGGCTGTTTAATCCAGAGGGCAATTTGGTGGCAACTCTGGAGGGAATTCACCTGAAACGGGCCGATCGGGCAACCCTGATGCGGGCCATTCAAGCCCGTCCGAAGGACTGGCTGTATCAGGTGGAGTGGCAACTGCAGCCAGATTCTGATTGGCAAGTCAGCCAGCCCCCCGATTATCTGCCGACCCCCGATCGCCTGCGACAACAGTTAGCGCCCCAGGTGCACCAAGAGTACGAGCAGGCAGAGCTACTGGCCTATGGTCAGTTGAGTCCGGAACTGGATCGGTTAAGCGCGGCCTATATCGGGCAGGCGTTGCACCAGTTAGGTTGGACCTTTTCGATCGGAGAGCGGGTGACTGCCGATGGGTTGGCGGACCAGTTGGGCATTGTCCCGGCCCATCGCCGTCTCTTCAGCCGCCTCCTGGAGATGCTGGCCGAAGATGGCTATTTGCAAGTGGTGGAACAGGGCTGGCAGGTCGTCCAGCGCCCTGAACCGATCGATCTGGCCACCCAGTGGCAGCACCTGCGGTATACTTATCCGGCTTATGATGCTGAACTGAACCTGCTGGGCCAATGCGGTCCGGCCCTGGGGGAGGTGCTGCAGGGAACTTGCGATCCGCTCCAGTTACTTTTCCCCAATGGCTCCCTGGCGGCTACCGAACCGCTCTACCAGGATTCGCCTTTTGCCCGGGCTTTTAACGGACTGGTCCAACAGACGATCGCCACTGCCCTGGCCAACCTGCCCGCCGATCGGCCCCTACGGGTGCTGGAAGTGGGGGCAGGCACTGGAGCCACCACGTCCTATATCCTGTCCCAATTGCCGGTTGATCGCAGCACCTATGTCTTCACCGATCTATCGCCCCTGTTCCTCGATCGGGCCAGGGCCAAGTTTCGCGACTATGGTTTTGTCCAGTATCAGGTACTCGACATTGAGCAGGATCCGTTGCAGCAGGAGCTAGTCGGACAATCTTTTGACCTGGTGGTGGCGGCGAATGTGCTCCATGCCACCACCGATCTGGGCCAGACTATGACCCATGTCCGGCAATTGCTGGCCCCCAACGGCCTGCTGGTGTTGCTGGAAGGGACGGAACCGCAACGCTGGGTCGATCTGACCTTTGGCCTGACAGAGGGTTGGTGGCGCTTCACCGATCGGACCCTGCGGCCCCACTACCCCCTGATCAGTCAGGCTCAGTGGCTGGAATTGCTGCAATCCCTGGGTTTTGCGGCTACGGTGGTCAGTTCGTCCGCCACAGACGGCGGAGCCGGGAATCAGACCCTGATCCTGGCCCAGGCTCCCACCCGGATTCCTGTCTCCGATCGACCCACCTGGCTGATTCTTTGTGACCAGCGTGGTGTGGGTCAGGCCCTGGCCGAGCAGTTGACCCAGGCTGGGGAGCGCTGTCAGTTGCTTTCCCAGGGACCGACGCTAGTTCAACAGTCCCCAGACCGATGGCAGGTTGATCCGACCTCAGAGGCTTTTCCTGCCCTGCTGCAGGAGCTCCTGACGCTGCCCACCGCCGCTTATCGGGGTGTCGTGCATCTCTGGAGTCTGGATATTCCGAGGCTGGATGTCCTGACCCTGGCGGATCTGGAAGCCAGTCAGCAGATGGGGAGTGGTAGTGCCCTGCAGGTGATCCAGTCCCTGGCCCGGATCCAGAATGCGGCCCCCCTCTGGCTGGTGACCCGTGCGGCCCAGCCTGTGGCCGGAACAACCGACCTGGCTGTCGCCCAGAGTCCACTTTGGGGCCTGGGACGGGTAATCGCCCTGGAGCATCCCGATCGCTGGGGGGGGCTGATCGACCTGGAGGCTACAGCATCTCCCCAAACGGCGGCCCACCAGATTCTGAAGAGCATCCGAGGTCGGGATGGGGAAGATCAGATCGGCTGGCGGAACGATCGGCGCTATCTGGCCCGATTGGTGCGCCGCCCTGTTCCCCTGGCCCAACCCATTGCCTGGCAGGCTGAAGGCAGTTACCTGATTACGGGTGGGTTGGGAGGATTGGGGTTGAAGGTAGCTCACTGGATGGCCCAACAGGGGGCGGGTCATCTGGTACTGACGGGACGGCAGGGGCTCCCCGATCGAACCACCTGGGCCACCATCCCTCCAGACAGTCCAAATGCTGCTCAGATCCGGGCGCTTCAGGCGATCGAGGCTCTGGGGACGACTGTGACAGTGGTGGCGGTGGATGTGGGGGATGAGGCCCAGATGACAGCTCTGTTCCAGCAATTTGGCCAGACCTGTCCCCCCTTGCGGGGTGTGGTCCATGCTGCTGCCGCCATGAGCTTCTGGACGCTGCAGGAGATGCCTCTGACAGCGCTGGAGGAAATGTTCCGGGCCAAAGTGATAGGCACCTGGCTGCTGCACCAGTTGACCCAGAACCTGGATCTGGATTTTCTGCTGCTGTTCTCCTCTACTACGGCCCTGTTGGGGGCCAGCCACTTGGGCCACTATGCGGCAGCGAACCAGTTTCTGGATGGACTGGCCCATTACCGGCAAAGCATCGGGCTACCGGCCCTCAGCGTCAACTGGGGCACTTGGGATGAAATGCGGGTGGCCTCCAGTCAGGATCAACAGCGGGTGGCCCAGTTTGGGCTCCAGCAAATGGCGTCTGAGCAGGCTCTGGGCCTACTCACTGACATGTTGGGAGATCGGCAGATCTGTCAGTTGACCATGGCGGCGATCGATTGGACCACCCTCAAAGCCGCCTATGAGGCTCGTCGGCAGCGGCCTTTCCTGCAACAGATTCACCTGGAAACTCCGAAAAAACCAGCCCCTGTCAGAACTCAGGTGGCAGCGGGTCCAGAGCTGGTGGAAAAACTGGCCTCCTGTCGTCCCGGCGATCGTCGGGAGGTGTTGGTCGCTTATCTGCAGGCAACTGTGGCCAGGGTGCTGGGGATTTCCCCACCAACGGCGATCGGGGTGCAGCAGGGTCTCTTTGAAATGGGACTGGATTCCTTGATGTCTGTGGAGTTAAAAGGGAAGCTGGGAGCCGCGATCGGACAATCTCTCCCGTCCACCCTGATTTTCAACTACCCCACGATTCAGGATTTGGCCGGGTATTTCGAGACCGACGTGCTGCAGCCAGATTCAGAGGTTTCTAGGGTCACCGCTGCAGCGGGTGGCGGCAATACAGTCTCACTTCAAAGTCTGATGGAGCCTCAGGCGAGTGGTGAGCCAGATCTGGAAGAGGAGGATCTCTCAGAAGACGAGTTAGCGGCGCTCCTGTCTGAAAAACTGGGTCAACTGGAGTCTCAATCCCGATGATGAAAACCACCCTACAGGCATTAAGAAACAGAATTGGGCGCGATGGCGTCCTGCTGATAGTGTTATCTACCTTTATCTGGGCCTTGATGGAATCCCTGGCCGGATTGATGGTTACCCAGGGTAATAGCCACGATTTGCTGTTCCAAACTGTCTGGGTCCGCTATGGCACTCACCTGGTCTTTATGACTCTGGTGTTTATCCCCCGCCAGTCCCAGCGCTTGCTCCAAACCACTCGGTTCCGGCTGCAACTGCTGCGTCCTCTGACCATGATTGGGATGCCACTATGTTTTATTCTGGGCACCGGAAAGCTGTCTGCAACCAATGTGTTTACAGTGTTTTGGCTAATTCCAATTCTGACGCTGGGATTGGCAGCAATACTTTTACGGGAGAGGGTTCCGGGGCATTACTGGATGACCGTACTCGTCAGCTTTATTGGGATATTGTTTATCTTCCATCCCAATCGCCAGATTCTCAGCGGGTATGCTCTGCTACCTCTGATATCTGCCTTATGTTTCAGTCTTTACCTGGTCATGACCCGGATGCTACAGGAGGAATGGACCCCCACCAGCTTGTTTTACAGTGCTCTGGTGGTGTTTGTGCCCTGGAGTTTTGCCCTGCCCAGTTTCTGGCAACCTCTGGGATGGCTTAATTTGCTGATCATGGCCACGATCGGTCTTCTGGGCTACGTTACCCTTTACTGCTTGGATAAAGCCTGCGAAAGCACCTCGATTTCAAAACTGGCTTTCTTCCTTTATACCCAACCTATTTTTCAAATTGCCCTGCATGCCCTTCTCTTTCACAGCTATCCGGGAGCTGGAGCTCTCTTAGGATGTCTGGTTTTGCTGATTACCGGAACCTATTTTCTCATCCTTGACAATCGCCGGATCCCCGGCCCGTCCCTCTAGGTCAAATTCTCCCAAGCTACTTCATTGGATAGGAACAACAGAATGAGTACTACCCCAGAGCCCATTGATCGCCGGATGCTGCTGAAAAATGCCCTGGCAGCCCTGGAAGAAATGCAGGCCAAGCTGGATGCTGTTGAGAAAGCCAGACACGAACCGATCGCGATCATCGGCATGGGCTGTCGATTTCCGGGTGGTGCTGACACGCCAGAGGCGTTCTGGGACCTGCTCTGTGAAGGGCGGGATGTGGTTCGGGAAGTTCCCGCCGAGCGCTGGAATGTGAATGACTATGTGGAACCCAATGCCACAGGTCAGCCCACGAGCTGGTACGGCGGTTTTCTGGATTCCATCGATGAGTTTGATCCCCAGTTTTTTGATATTTCTCCCCGAGAAGCCACCACCATGGACCCCCAGCAGCGGCTGGTGCTGGAAGTGAGCTGGGAAGCGCTGGAGCGGGCTGGTCAAGCCCCCGATCGGCTGCGAGGTAGCCAGACCGGTATCTTTGTCGGCATTACCACCAATGACTATTCCCGCCTGACCCTGCGCGATCACCAGGCGGGCCTGGATGTGTATACGGCGACGGGCAGTGCCCTGAATGTGGCTCCGGGGCGGGTTGCCTATACTCTGGGTCTGCAAGGCCCTTCAATCGCCATCGATACCGCCTGTTCCTCCTCCCTGGTGGCGGTGCATCTGGCCTGCCGCAGCCTGCGATCGGGGGAAACCAATCTGGCCCTGGCTGGGGGGGTGAATGCCACCCTGGTTCCGGAGGCGTTCATCTGCTTTTCGAGATGGGGCATGATGGCCTCTGATGGTCGCTGTAAAACCTTTGACGCCCGTGCCGATGGCTTTGTCCGGGGAGAGGGCTGCGGCATCGTGGTACTGAAACGACTGTCGGATGCGATCGCGAATGGAGACCCTGTCCTGGCCGCGATTCGGGGTTCAGCGGTGAACCAGGATGGCCGCAGCAGCGGGTTGACGGTGCCCAATGGGTTGGCCCAGCGGGAGGTGGTGCGGCAGGCCCTCCGGGATGCCAGGGTCAACCCCGCTGAGGTCAGCTATGTGGAGGCCCATGGCACCGGAACTTCCCTGGGAGACCCGATCGAGATTGAAGCCTTAGGCGCAGCCCTGGGAGAGGGACGGACTGGGCAACATCCCCTCACCATTGCCTCGGTTAAAACCAATATTGGGCATCTGGAATCGGCTGCCGGAATTGCTGGTCTGATTAAGGTGGTGCTAGCGATGCAGCATCAACAAATCCCTCCCCACCTCCATTTTCAGGAACGCAGTCCCCGGATCCCCTGGCCTGCCTTTCCAATGGACATTCCCACCCGGCTGACCCCCTGGACTGTGGGCGATCGGCCTCGGATTGCTGGGGTCAGCGGCTTTGGCTTCAGTGGCACCAATGCCCATGTGATTCTGGAAGCCGCCCCCGCCCTGGCTCAACGTCAGCCTGCGACCCTGCCGGACCGATCGCGCCATCTCCTCACCCTCTCCGCCAAGACCCGCGAGGCGCTGATGGCGCTGGCAGAGCGCTACAAAACCTTCCTGGAGGCCCATCCTGAGGTGGACCTGGGGGATGTCTGTTTTACCGCCAATAGGGGTCGGGCGCAGTTCTCCCACCGCCTGAGTACGATCGCAGGTTCCGTTACGGATTTGAAGGAAAAGCTGGCTGCAGTAACCACCAGCCAGGAAACGACTGGTGTTTTCCAGGGACAGGCTGCAGGCTCCAGCTTGCCGAAGCTGGCTTTTCTGTTTACGGGGCAGGGGTCCCAATATCCCGGCATGGGGCGGGAACTCTATGACACCCAATCGGTGTTTCGCGCCGCCCTGGACCGCTGTGCTGCCCTGCTGGAAGCAGATCTGGAGCAGCCGTTGCTGCAGGTGCTGTATGGGTCTGAGCCTTCCCTACTGGACCAGACGGCCTATACTCAGCCCGCTCTGTTTGCCCTGGAGTATGCCCTGGCCCAGTTATGGCAATCCTGGGGGATTCAGCCCGGTATCGTTATGGGCCACAGTGTGGGGGAATATGTGGCGGCCTGTATCGCTGGGGTGTTCAGCCTGGAGGATGGGTTGAAGCTGATTGCAGCTAGGGGGCGGTTGATGCAGGCCCTGCCCCCGAATGGGGCCATGATCGCCATCATGGCCAGTGAATCCCAGGTGCAGGCTCTCCTTCAGCCCTATGCCCCAGCAGTGACGATCGCCGCCTTCAATGGACCGGAAAGCCTGGTGTTGTCGGGACAAGTGGGGGCGATCGAGCAATTGACCCCCATTTTAGAGAGTAAGGGCATCAAGGTAACGCGGCTGCAAGTGTCCCATGCCTTCCACTCGCCTCTGATGGAACCGATGCTGCGGGAGTTTGAGCAGGTGGCAGCGACGGTAACCTATGCCCTGCCCCGGCTGGATCTGATTTCGAATGTCACGGGCAAGGTAGCGACTGATGACATTGCCACGCCCGAGTACTGGGTCTGCCATGTGCGGCAGGCAGTGCGTTTTGCCGAGGGGATGGCGACCCTGGATCAACTGGGTTATGGCGTATTCCTGGAACTGGGTCCGAAGCCGGTGCTGCTGGGCCTAGGGCGGCAATGTGTGCCAGAAGGCCAGGGACTCTGGTTGCCGAGTTTGCGTCCCGTTCAATCAGACTGGCAGTCCTTGCTGGAGAGTCTGGGGCAACTGGCAGTCCTGGGTTTGCCGGTGGATTGGCGAAGTTTCGATCGGGACCAGCCCCATCGCTGCATTCCACTTCCCACCTATCCTTTCCAGCGAGAGCGCCACTGGGTCGAAGTCCAGCGGCAGCAGGTTCCAGTTCGATCGGGCCGAGGCATCGAACCGGGTCAGCATCCGCTTCTGGGAGCTGAGTTGGATCTGGCCCATCTACCGGGAACCTATATCTGGCAGGGAGAGGTGGATCTGAGTCGGGTTCCCTACTTCGATGACCATCGGGTTCAGGGAGCGGCTGTTCTTCCCGCCACGGCTTATCTGGAGATGGTGCTGTCGGCCACGATCGCCCACCGGGGGCCTGGTCCAGTGGTTCTGACCCAGGTCAAGAACGAAAAAATGCTGGTGTTGCATCCAGAGGGGGTGCCGCTGCTGCAGGTGATCCTGACCGAGCAGGCGGGTGGGCAGATGGCATTTCAGGTTTACAGTTGTAACCCAACCCTGGCCGATCCGGTCTGGACCCTGCACGCCACGGGACAGGTCCAGCCCCGGTCGGCACAGGCACAGACTGGAACTGCGTCTATCCTGGACGCCGCTGCGATCGCGGCGATTCAGGCCCGCTGCCCGGAGGCAATTGACCGGGATGTTTTCTATCAGCAACTCAGTAGCCAGGAAAATCAATGGGGGCATTGCTTCCAGGGGGTTGAACAGATCTGGCGGGGGAGTGGGGAGGCCCTGAGCCGGGTTCAGGTTCCAGAGACTCTGATCGGGGATCTTGGCTCCTATCAGTTACATCCGGCGATCGCGGATGCCTGTGGTCATGTGCTGGCCTCGCTGATCCCGGCTCAACTGGCCAGTGGGGACCAGCGAGGGGCCTTTGTCGGAGGGGGCCAGGACGAAGTGTATGTCTACGAACCCCTGCGGGGACAGACGCTCTGGACCTATGCTCGCCTGCGTCAGGATGCCACGGCAGACCCCAAAATCATGATCGGTGATGTGCAGGTGTTTGATCAAACCGGCACCCTGATTTCGGAGACGCGGGGAGCCCGACTCTATTACCTGGACCTGAATCAGGCCAGCACCTTGCCTGAAAATCCCGAAGACTGGTTTTATCAGCTGCAATGGCAGGCGCTAGATCCCCCCGCTCAGAGTCCATCCCCTGCGGCTCACAAAGGATGGGTGATTCTCAGCGATCGCAAAGGGATTGGGGCGGCTCTGGCTGCAGCGTTGCAGGCCCAGGGAGCCCCCTGCCTGCAGGTCATTCCGGGTGATACCTACCAGCGGATCGATGCGACAACGGTTCAGGTGCGCCCTTCCCATCCCGAGGACATGCTGCGTCTCCTGGGAGACAGTCCCGCTGCCGATCGTCAAACCTGGGCGGGTATCGTTCACCTCTGGGGGCTGGAGAGTCCCCCGCCTGAGGCGCTCACTCCAGTAACCCTGGAAGCGGCTCAACAGCTGGCCTGTGGCGGTGTTCTCCATCTGATTCAGGCCCTGGCTCGCCAGGATTGGCGGGAGCCTCCCCGGCTCTGGCTGTTGACTCAGGGAGCCCAGGAGGTCAGTGCTGGAGAGGTCCCTGTCTCAGTGGGGCAAACCTCCCTCTGGGGCCTGGGCCGGACGATCGCCCTGGAACATTCTGAATTCTGGGGAGGACTCGTTGACCTCGACCCAGCAGCTACTTCTGAAGCCGCGATCGTCCCATTGCTGCCCCTGCTGCTGCATCGGGATGGGGAAGACCAGAACGCCTTTCGCCAGGGTCAGCGGTATGGCCTGCGGCTGGTGCGGCTGGGACCGTCGCTTCCCTCTGGATCGCCATTTCAATGTCGCCCGGATGGGAGTTATTTAATTACCGGTGGTTTAGGGGGCATTGGCTTACAGGTGGCTCGCTGGCTGGTGGAACGGGGAGCCCGACGGCTGCTCCTGCTGGGCCGAACCCCCCTGCCTCCCCGCTCCGAGTGGAAAACCCTGTCTGATCAGGCCCTGGCCAACCGAGTGGCGGCCATTCGAGCCTTGGAAGCGCTGGGTGCTACGGTCCAGGTTGTCCCGATCGATGTCGCAGATACAGCGGCCCTGCAAACTTTCCTGGAAACCTATGACCGGGAGGGTTATCCCCCCATTCGAGGGGTGATGCACGCTGCTGGAGTGATGCAGTATCAGCCGATCGTAGAGCAGACCCTGGCCGACATGCAGGCCATCTTCCAGGCCAAGGTTTATGGGGGCTGGAATTTACACCATCTTCTGCAAGCTGCTCCCCTCGACTTCTTTGTCCTGTTTTCCTCTACGTCGGCCTTTCTCAGTTCGCCCCTGATGGCCAGCTATGCCGCTGCCAACACCTTCCTGGATGGTCTGGCCCATTATCGGCGGGCGATCGGCCAACCAGCCCTGAGCATTAATTGGGGCACCTGGGCTGAAGTCGGCATGGTGACGACATTTGAGGGGACTCAACGCCCGATCGAACTGCGGGGGATGGGCACCCTGTCTTCCCAGCAAGGTTTGAGGGCGCTACAACGTCTACTCCAGCCCGCTGCTTCTGCTCCAGCCCAGGTGGGGGTGATGCCCATTAACTGGCGTCAGTGGCGGGAGAGCTATGGGGCATTTAGTACGGCTCCCCTGTTTGCCACCGTTATGCAAGAGATGGCAGAGAGCAGTGCAACTCAAACGCGAGTCCGATTAACCCGCGATCGGCTACTGGAAGTGGACCCGGAGCAGCGGCCCGCGCTGCTGCAGGAGTATCTCAGCACGCAAGTTTCTCAGGTGTTGGGATTGGTGCCATCCCGACTGGATCCGCAGCAGTCCCTGACCAATTTTGGGCTGGATTCCCTGATGGCGGTGGAGTTAAAAAACCGGATTGAAACCGATTTACAGGTGGTTTTACCCATGGTGCAAATTCTGCAAGGACCCAGTGTACTGCAACTGGTAGCCGGGTTGTTAGGGCAAATCGCAACCCTGGCCAAGGACGCGATGGGTGACACAGACGGAGCCGGAACAGCTGAAGAAGATGAGTGGGAGGTCGGTGAACTATGACTGGATCTGAACTGCTGCTGCTGCTCTCTGAGCGGGGCGTTGAGTTATGGGTGGAGGGCGATCGACTTTGTTTCCGGGCTCCCAAGGGGGCGCTGACCCCGGAACTACGAACCCTGCTGGCCGAGCACAAGGAAGACCTGCTGACCCAGTTACGTCAGGCTCCTCCGATCGTGGCTCCGCTGTCCTACAACCAGCGATCCTTATGGTTCCTCTGGCAACTTACAGAGAATAGTGCGGCCTATAATGTGGCGTTCACGGCTGTGATTGCGACTGATGTCGATCCGGCAGCTCTAAAATCGGCATTTCAGGTGTTGACCGATCGCCATCCGGCCCTGCGGACCACCTTCACCACGGAAAATGGGGTTCCTATCCAGCAAATCCACCCACACCGGCAGGTGGACTTTGAGGGGGTGGATGCAACTGCTTGGGATGACCTGACCCTGCGCGATCGGGTCACGGCGGCTTATCGGCGTCCCTTTAATCTGGAAACAGGCCCGCTGTTGCGGGTGACGCTGTTCTCCCAATCCCCCCAGCACCATGTCTTACTGCTGACGATACATCACATCGTGGCCGATGGCTGGTCCTTGTGGGTGTTGCTGGATGAACTGCGGGTGCTTTACCCCCTCCAGAGTACGGGGGCGTCCCATTCCCTCTCCCGGCTGACCACCACCTATCCCGATTATGTCCAGTGGCAGGCCGAGATCCTGGCCGATGCTCAGGGACAAAAACTGACCGACTACTGGCAGCAGCAGTTGGAGGGTGAGCTGCCCATTCTGGATCTACCGACCGATCGGACCCGTCCCGCCTTGCAAACCGATCGGGGCGGTTCCCATCCACTTGTCCTTGATCGGGAGTTGACCCAATCCTTAAAAGCCCTGGCCAAGGCGCAGGGCGTGACGCTGTATATGCTGCTGCTGGCGGCTTTCCAGACGTTGCTGCATCGCTATAGCCGTCAGGATGATTTGCTGGTCGGATCACCCGTTTTTGGCCGCAATAAACCAGAATTCGCCAATTTGGTAGGGGATTTCGTTAATATGCTGCCCCTGCGGGCAGATCTGTCTGGTAATCCGACCTTTACGGAGTTGCTGGTCCGGGTGCGTCAGATGGTTCTGGGTGCCCTGGAGCATCAGGACTATCCCTTTGCCCTTCTGGTCGAACAGATGGGAGGACAGCGCGATGCCAGCCGATCGCCCCTGTTTCAGGTCACGTTTGATTTGCAACGGCTGCAGTCCTTCGGAGAGTTGGCGGACCTGTTTGTTCCCGGTGCAACAACGGCTCGGGTAAATTTGGGGGGGCTGATCCTGGAACCGTTTCCCATGGCTCAACAGGAAGGTCAATTCGATCTGACCATGCAGTTAGTGGAGGTGAATGACACCTTACCTGGGGTCTTAAAGTACAACGCCGATCTGTTCGATGCCGCCACGATCGCCCGCATGATTGGCCATTTCCAGACCCTACTGCAGAGTCTCCTGGCCGATCCGCAACAGCGGCTGTCGGAGCTGCCCTTGCTGACCCCGGTTGAACGGCAGCAGTTGCTGGTGGAGTGGAATCCGGCGGGGATGGCTGCATCTCCGCATCAATGCCTGCATCATCTCTTTGAAGCCCAGGTGGCCCGAACCCCGGATGCGATCGCAGTCACCTGTGGAGATCAGCATCTCACTTATCAACAATTGAACCAGCGAGCGAATCAGGTCGCCGCCCATCTCCAGCACCTGGGAGTGGGACCAGAATCCTTAGTGGGGCTTTGTGTCGATCGATCCCTGGATCTGGTAGTGGGGATTGTAGCGATTCTGAAGGCAGGGGGAGCCTATGTTCCCCTGGATTTGATGTACCCGGCGGAACGGCTGGCCTACATTCTGCAGGATGCCCAGATCTCGATTCTGCTGACTCAGACTGCCCTGATTTCTCAGTTGCCGCCCCATGCCTTAACGATCGTCGATTTGGATGACCCAGCGGGAGTTCTGGCGGGTCAAAGCACGGTCAATCCGGAAAGTACCGTCACCCCAGAAAATCTGGCTTATGTCATCTACACGTCCGGGTCCACGGGAACACCTAAAGGGGTGCTAGTCACCCATACCAATGGCTCTCGGCTCTTTTCGGCCACGGCGGATTGGTACCAGTTCAACGCCCAGGATGTCTGGACCCTGTTCCATTCCTATGCCTTCGATTTTTCTGTTTGGGAACTGTGGGGGGCCTTACTGTATGGCGGACGCCTGGTCGTGGTGCCTTTTGATATCAGTCGCGATGCTCAGGCTTTCTACCAGCTCCTGGGCCGGGAACGGGTGACGGTGCTCAATCAAACCCCTTCGGCATTCCGTCAGCTGATCCAGGCTGAAC
This sequence comes from Leptolyngbya sp. 'hensonii', assembly GCF_001939115.1. Taxonomy (GTDB): domain Bacteria; phylum Cyanobacteriota; class Cyanobacteriia. Next base: position 138,231 of record NZ_MQTZ01000002.1, read on the forward strand.
AGGCTTTGGGAACAGAACAGGCTTTGCATCTGCGCTATGTCATTTTTGGCGGAGAAGCCCTGGACCTGCAGAGTTTAAAGCCCTGGTTCGATCGCCATGGCGATCGTCAGCCCCAGTTGGTCAACATGTATGGCATCACTGAAACCACAGTGCATGTGACCTATCGGCCCCTGACCAGGGCTGATCTGGACAATCCCACCAGTGGGATTGGGGTGCCCATTCCCGATCTGCAACTGTATGTCCTGGACCCCAGTCAACAACCGGTCCCGATCGGGGTTCCGGGAGAAATTTATGTGGGGGGGCAGGGGGTGGCCAGGGGATATCTCAACCGCCCTGAACTGACGGCTGAACGCTTCCTGCCCCACCCCTTTGTGACGACAACGGCTGCTCGACTTTATCGCTCTGGTGACCTGGCTCGCTATCGGGCCAACGGGGAACTGGAGTATCTGGGTCGCCTCGATCACCAGGTCAAAATCCGGGGGTTCCGGATTGAACTGGGCGAGATTGAATCCCTGTTGATGCGGCATCCGGCGGTGGGCCAGGTCCTGGTTAAAGTCGATGATAATGGTCAGGACGATAAACGGCTGGTGGCTTACGTTGTGCCGACTCCGGGCCAATCTTTGACAACTGAGGATCTCCGCCGTTCTTTGAAAGAACAGGTGCCAACCTATATGGTCCCGGCAGCCTTTGTCCTACTGGAGGCTTTCCCCCTGACGGCTAATGGCAAAATTGACCAGCGGGCTTTACCAGCCCCTGATCTGGCCGATCGCCGCAGTCTGGCGGGGGTCTTTGTCCCCCCAACAACTCCGGCAGAAGTGGCTCTGGCTGGCATCTGGTCAGAAGTTCTGGGCATCGAACAGGTGGGGATCGAAGATAACTTTTTTGACCTAGGAGGACATTCTCTGCTGGCGACCCAGGTCGTTTCACGCATTCGGGAGGAGTTCCAGATCGATCTTCCCCTGCGGGCCTTGTTTGAAGCACCCACGATTCATGGGTTGAGCCTGCTGCTTGAAACTCACCCTCAGGTCCAGGCCACCCAGGACCTCGATCCCATCCAGCCCATTCCCCGTGATCAGCCAATTCCCCTGTCCTTTGCCCAGGAACGGCTCTGGTTCCTGGGGCAGTTGGAGGGAGAGAACTCTACTTACAACATCTCTGGAGCAATTCGGATTGAGGGCAGTCTTCAGATTTCCGTCTTGGAACAAGCCATCACTGAAATTGTCCGTCGGCATGAGGGGTTACGGACTGCTTTCCCGAGTGTGAATGGGGTGCCCGTTCAGCGGATTATCCCTCCTGCTCCTGTGGCCCTGGCCCTGATCAACCTGCAGGAATTGGGCGAACCGGAGCGATCGACAGAATTACAGCGTCTCTTTGCCCAGGAAACCCATCGCCTGTTTGATCTGGAGCAGGGGCCTTTGCTCCAACTCAGTCTGGTGCAACTGGAACTGGAATCTTCGGTCTTGCTCCTGACCATGCACCACATCATTGCCGATGGCTGGTCGCTGGGGGTCTTTATACAGGAACTCTCTACCCTCTACACCGCGTTCATAAAGGGGCAACCTTCTCCTTTACCGGAACTGCCGATTCAATATGCGGATTTCACCATCTGGCAGCGGCAGTGGTTGCAGGGGGAAACGCTGGCAACCCAATTATCTTACTGGAAACAGCAACTGGCCTCAGCCCCGCCTTTGCTGGAGTTACCCACTGATCATCCTCGTCCCCCAGTGCAGTCTTTCCAGGGGCATACCGAGACGTTCATGCTGGATGCCCCCCTGACTCAGCAGTTACATCGCTTGAGCCAAACCATGGGGGCCACGCTTTATATGACGGTGCTAGCTGTCTATGTGACCCTACTGGCTCGCTACAGCGGTCAGGACGATATTTGTGTTGGGTCGCCGATCGCCAATCGGAATCGTCGGGAAACCCAATCCCTCATCGGTCTATTGCTGAATACCCTGGTGATGCGGGTGCGCCTGCAGGCGGATTTCTCCTTTGCTGATCTCCTGAACCAGGTTCGGAAAACAGCGCTGGATGCCTATGCCCATCAGGACGTGCCCTTTGAACAGCTGATTGAAACGTTGCACCCAGAGCGGAGTCTGAGTCATTCCCTCTGGTTTCAAGTCATGTTCATTGTGCAGAATATGCCGCTCCAGGCTCTGGAATTGCCTGGACTGACCCTGACGCCCCTGGATGCCCAGCACGAGGCGGCCAAGTTTGATCAGACCCTGACCCTGGTGGAGGTTGATCAGCAAATCAAATGCTATCTGGAATACAACACTGACTTATTTGAACCGGCCACGATGCAGCGGCTGATTGGCCATTTCCAGACGTTATTGGCAGCGATCGTTGAGAATCCTCACCAGAAACTGGCCCAGTTGCCGGTGCTCACCCCTCCAGAACGGCAGCAACTGTTGCTGGACTGGAACCAGTCTGCGCTTGAGTTTCAGCCTCTTGGCACCTGTATGCATGCCCTGTTTGAGGCCCAGGTGGCCCGATCGCCCGCTGCGATCGCGGTCCAGTTCCTGGAGGTTCAACTGACCTATCAAGCGCTGAACGAGCGGGCCAACCAGCTAGCCCACCACCTGATCAGCCTGGGGGTTGGCCCCGACCAACTCGTTGGTATTTGTGTAGAACGCTCTCCGGACCTGATTGTGGCGGTGCTGGGTACCCTCAAAGCGGGGGGAGCTTATGTTCCGTTGGACCCTGCTTATCCGTCCGATCGGATCGGCTACATTCTGGACGATGCCCAGATTTCGGTGCTGCTGACCCAGGCACCTCTGCGGTCCAAACTTCCCGCTCAGACCGCTCCTGTGGTCTGTCTGGATGCAGATTGGGCCACGATCGCCACCCAACCCACCCATAATCCCACCGGGATTGTCACAACTGAGAACCTGGCCTATGTCATCTATACCTCTGGTTCCACTGGCAAACCCAAGGGGGTGATGATTGAGCATCAGGCTCTGGTTAACTTTACCCAGGCGGCGCGGCAGGTCTACGGGTTCCACGATCGCGATCGGGTGCTGCAGTTTGCCTCCATCAGTTTTGATGCGGCGGCTGAGGAACTCTATCCCTGTCTGATTACAGGGGGAACCCTGGTGCTCCGCACGGATGAGATGATTCGTTCCGCCGCCACCTTCATCCAGCTCTGCCAGGATTGGCAACTTACCGTTCTGGATCTGCCTACAGCCTACTGGTTCCAACTGACGGCAGATCTGGAATCCCAGGGGCTGGTGCTACCGTCCTCTCTGCGTCTGGTCATCATTGGGGGAGAACAGGTGCTGCCCAGTCAGGTGGCGGTATGGCAACAGCTCCAGGGTCACCTTCCGGCTCTGGTGAATACCTACGGTCCCACGGAAGCCACTATTGTGGCCACGGTCTATGACATTCCGACAGGCTCTCAGTCCCTCCAGGCCATTCCCATCGGTCGCCCCCTGGAGCATGTTCAGACCTATGTGCTCGATCCGATGCTGCAACCGGTGCCGATCGGCATCCCCGGAGAACTCTGTATCGGTGGCATGGCCCTGGCCCGTGGTTATCTGAACCAGCCCGATCTCAGCACTGAGAAATTTGTCCCCAACCCCTTCCAGGCTGGTCGTCTTTACCGCACAGGGGACCGGGTACGCTATCTCCCGGATGGCAACCTGGAGTTTCTCGGTCGGATTGATCAGCAGGTGAAGATTCGGGGATTCCGAATTGAGTTGGGTGAAATCGAAGCCATCCTCCTCCAGCAGCCGATCGTACAGCAGGCTGCTGTGGAAGTGTTTGGTGATCGCCCGGACGATCGACGGTTGGTGGCTTATCTGGTGCCAGAGCCTCAGCAGGAGTTCTCCCTGGATGCTGTGCGTCAGGCCTTGAAGGAGAAATTACCGGCTTATATGCTGCCGTCAGCTTTTATGCAACTGGAGGCTATTCCCTTGACCCCCAATGGGAAGATCGATCGACGGGCCTTGCCGGTTCCTGTGCCGGGGGATTCTGCTCCAGCCAGTGGAACCTTTGTGCCACCAGGGACTCCGACCGAAGTGGCCCTGGTGAGGATTTGGGCTGATGTGCTGAAACTGGATCAGGTGAGTACCCAGGATGACTTCTTTGACCTGGGGGGGCATTCGCTCCTGGCTACCCAGGTGATTGCGCGGGTGCAAGGAACCTTTGGGGTTGAATTGCCCCTGCGGGCCCTGTTCGAAGCGAGCACGATTCAGAGTCTGGCGGGCTTAATTGTCACCCAACAGTTGGAGCAGGCAGATAACGATGAGCTGGAGCGTCTGCTGGCGGAGGTAGATGCCCTTTCCGATGAGGCTGTGCAGCGCATGCTGTCAGAGTCTTGATGTATTGCACAGGGGTTTATGGAGGAGAACACCATGAGTGATCTGTTGAAGCGACTGGAACATCTGTCGCCAGAAAAGCGAGAACTGCTCCTGAAGAAACTGCGTAGTCAGTCCCTGGTTTCTGAAGGTGCTGCCTCGGCTCAAGCTTCTGCCATCCCCCTGGTCAGCCGGACAGCAGGGGAATTACCCCTGTCCTTTGCCCAACAGCGTCTCTGGTTCCTGGATCAACTGGAGGGCCAGACCACTGCCTATAACATTGCTGGAGCGGCTCGCCTGATCGGCAAGCTGCATGTTGAGGCGCTGGAGCGGGCTATTTCGGAAATTATCCATCGTCATGAGGTGCTGCGGACGACCTTTCCCACGATCGAGGGGGTTCCCACTCAGCGAATTGCGCCGCCCCAGCCTGTAACCCTACCCGTGACCGATCTGCAATCCCTCCCCCCCGATGAACGGGCAGCGGAAGTACAACGCTTAAGTGCGGCGGCCATCCACCAGACCTTTGATCTGGCGACGGGACCCCTGCTGCAGGCCAGCCTCCTCAAACTGGAGCCGGAAGTGCATGTCCTGCTGGTGACGATGCACCACATTGTCTCCGATGGCTGGTCGATCGGGGTTTTCATGCGGGAATCTTCTGCCCTGTATGGAGCTTTCTCTAGGGGGGAATCCTCTCCCCTGCCGGAATTGCCGATTCAATATGCCGATTTTGCCGCCTGGCAGCGTCAGTCTCTGCAGGGAGAGACGCTGACCCGACAACTGACCTACTGGATGCAGCAGTTGCAGGGCACTCCTCCCCTGCTGGACCTCCCGACCGATCGCCCCCGCCCCCCCATTCAGATCTTCCGGGGGGGGAGTCATGTTCTGGAGATCTCCCCTGGGCTGACAACAGCTCTGCGTAGCCTCAGTCGCCAAGCTGGCAGCACCCTGTTCATGACCACCCTGGCTGCTTTCAAACTGCTATTGCGAGCCTGGACCCACCAGGAGGATATCGTGGTCGGGACTCCCGTGGCTGGCCGTAATCGCCTGGAAACGGAGGGATTGATTGGGTTTTTCATCAATACCCTGGTACTCCGCACCGATCTGTCGGGTCAGCGCAGTTTTCGCGAGTTGCTGCAGCGGGTGCGGGAAGTCACTTTGGGAGCCTTCGCCCATCAGGATACACCCTTTGAAAAGCTGGTGGAGGAACTGCATCCCACCCGTAACCTGAGCTATAACCCCATCTTTCAGGTGTGGTTCAACATGCTGAACCTGGGTAAGGTCAGCATTGATCTGCCAGGGCTGCAGGTGGAGCCAATGAGTAACCTGGAGGTGGAGGCCAAATTTGATCTCACCCTGTATGTGGGGGAACAGGATGACAGCCTGAAATTGACCCTGGTTTACAATGCGGAACTGTTTGATGCCGATCGCATGGCGGAGTTGCTGGCCCAATACCGCCAGCTCCTGGAACAGGCCGTTGCCGAGCCCGATGCCCCCCTCTCCAGTTTCTCCCTGGTCACTCCGGCTGCCAGGACCCACCTGCCCGACCCGACCCTGCCCCTCTCGTCGGAGTGGTTCGGCTCTATTCCTGCCAGGGTTACCCAACAGGCCCAACAACGGCCTGACCCGATCGCCCTGGTGGATGACCAGGGTACCTGGAGTTATGCGGAGCTGGAAGCGGCCAGTAACCAGTTGGCCCATTGCCTGCTGAACCAGGGGATCCAATCTCAGGAGGTGGTTGCAGTCTATGCCCACCGCAGTGCCTCCCTGGTCTGGGCCTTACTGGGAATTCTTAAAGCTGGGGCGGCCTTCCTGATTCTGGATCCGGCCTATCCACCGACCCGTCTGGTCAACTGTCTCCAGCAGGCCCAGCCCCAGGGTTGGCTGCAGTTGGAGGCTGCTGGTCCTGTACCGACTGAGCTGGCAGAAGCGATCGAGACCCTGGGAATGCGGGTCCGTCTCACCTTGCCCCCTGACCCGACGGGTGCCCCGGAGTTGAGCCCCCTGCCGGTGGTGCCTCCTCCTGTGACGATCGACCCCGATGCCTTGGCCTATGTTGCCTTTACCTCTGGCTCGACGGGCAAACCGAAGGGAATTCTGGGCACCCACCGGCCCCTGTCCCACTTTCTCAAATGGCAGACTGAAACTTTTGATTTGCAACCTGCCGATCGCTTCAGCCTGCTTTCTGGGCTTTCCCACGATCCTTTGCTGCGGGATCTGTTCACCCCGCTTTGGCTGGGGGCAACGGTCTGCATTCCGACCCAGGCGACGATCGAAACTCCAGGCCGCCTGGCCACCTGGTTGGCCCAGCAACAGGTGACGGTGCTGCATCTTTCCCCGGCTCTAGGACAACTCCTGACCGATCCCAATCTGGCCAGCCAGCCAACTATTTCTACCCTACCCCAGTTGCGCTATGCCTTTTTCGGCGGCGATCGACTGACCCAGCAGGATGTGCTGCGGCTCCGTCAACTGGCCCCAACTGTCACCTGCATCAATTGCTATGGCACAACGGAAACGCCCCAGATCATGGGCCATTTTATTGTCCCCCCCGATGCGTCCCTGGAAACTGGCCAGGATACTCTCCGTTCCCGGCAGATGTTGCCCATCGGTCGGGGGATTAGGAATACCCAACTGCTGGTGCTGCGACAGCACCAATTAGTGGGTGTCGGCGAAGTTGGGGAAATCTATGTTCGGACTCCCTACCTGTCCAGGGGCTACCTGGGGGATGAGGCCCTGACCCAGGAACGGTATATCCCCAATCCGTTCACCCAACTGCCCGGGGATCGGCTGTATCGGACGGGAGACCTGGGCTACTATCGCCCGGATGGCAACCTGGAATTTCTGGGTCGTCAGGATCATCAGGTCATCCTGCGGGGGTTCCGGATTGAGCTGGATGAGATCACGGCAGCCTTGCGTCAGCACCCCCAACTTGCCGAGATCCTGGTGACAGTACGGGAGGACCAGCCTGGAGAGAAACGCCTGGTGGCCTACCTCCTCTCCCCAGAGGCAGAATTACCCCCTCCCTCAGACCTGCGCCAGTTTCTCCAGACCCAACTTCCCGCTTACATGATTCCATCTGCCTTTGTCCGTCTAGAACACATTCCCCTCACCCCCAACGGCAAAGTTGATTATGCTGCGTTACCAGCGCCAGCCCCCCCTGCAACGGCAGCAGGTCCTACCCCGACATTGCCCCAGGATGAGGTAGAGCGGCAGTTGACTGAGATTTGGGAAAGAGTGCTGGGTCTGGAATCTATTCGCGTGACAGATAACTTTTTTGACCTGGGGGGCCATTCTCTCCAGGCTGTGCGTCTGTTTGCTGAAATTGAAAAAGCTTTTGGTCGGGTCCTGCCCCTGGCCACTTTCTTTCAAGCAGCAACGATCCGGGATCTGGCTGCCATCCTGCGCCAGGAAAAATCCCAGGTTCCCTGGTCCTCCCTGGTTCCCTTGCAACCCAATGGCACGCGCCTGCCCCTATTCCTCATGCATGCGGGGGGGGGGAACCTGCTGATCTATCGGGATCTGGTCAACGCCCTTGATGCTGATCAACCCGTCTATGGATTGCAGCCGATCGGTCTGGATGGCAGTCAGAAACTCCTGTCTCGACTGGAAGATATGGCATCCTACTACATTGCCCAGATGCGGGAAATGCAGCCTGAGGGCCCCTACTTCCTGGCGGGATTGTCTACGGGGGGCGCGATCGCCTGGGAAATTGCCCGCCAACTTGATCAACAGGGACAGACGACGGCTCTGCTGGCTATGTTTGACACCCATGGTCCTGGCTATCCCCAATTGCTGTCCCCCATTCCCCGACTTCTGTCCGTGCTCCTCTGGGTGGGTTGGGATACGGGCAGACGCATTCTGCGATTTCCGTTCCGATTAGTGCAGAAACTCCGCAAATTCCAGATCAAAGGCTTCCGACTCGTCAGGCGCAAGGTGGATGAGGAAGCGGTCGTCCAGCAATTCCTGGTCCAGAGTCAGATTGAACAGAAGATGGAAGTGTATGAAACTTACACCAGCGCAGCCAGTCCCTTGGAGAAATGGATTGACACGCTGATTATTGATCTCTTGAAACGATCGTCCCAGCCCTACTATGCCAATACCTTTGCCACCGGTCTGTATCGCAATGCCGTCAATACCCTTCCCGAAGCGCTCCGGAAGATTCATGCAGCCAATCTGGCGGCTCGCAAAGCCTATACCTATCAGCCTGCGCCGGTGCGAGTCACCCTGTTTCGGGCGCAGCAGCGACCACCAGGAATTTATCGTGACCCCTATTTAGGCTGGAAGGAAATGGCCGTCCATGGCATTGAAATTCATGACAGCCCTGGCAACCATATTTCCCTGTTGCGCTCGCCCGTGCTGGCCCGAAAATTTAAACGTTGCCTGGAAAAAGCTCAGATCAGAACTCCCCATGCCTGAAATTAATCCCTGGATGACCTGCTTCAAAGCCCAACCTCAGGCAAAGCTACGCCTGTTTTGCTTCCCCTATGCGGGGGCGGGGGCGTCGGTATTTCGCACCTGGGCGACCCAGTTGCCAGAGACGATCGAGGTTTATGCAATTCAGCTTCCAGGGCGGGAAACCAGATTACGAGAACCCCTGTTCACTGACTTGGTGCCGCTGGTGGAAGCCCTCACCCCTGTGCTGTTGCCTCATTTCGATCGCCCCTTCGCCTTTTATGGCCACAGCCTGGGAGCCCTGATCAGTTTCTCCCTTTCCCTGCAACTCCGTCGGAGCGGTCAGCCTTTGCCGCAACATCTGCTTGTTGCCAGCCGTCGGGCTCCCCAGATCCCCACCCAATCCCCAATTCATGCCCTTCCCGATCCGGAGTTTGCCCTGGCCTTGCAACGTTACGATGGCACACCGGAAGCTGTTCTGCAGAATGCCGAATTGATGGAGATTTTTCTTCCCATCCTGCGGGCTGATCTGATGATTCATGAACGCTACCAGCATGCCGATGAACCTCCGCTGGATTGTCCAATTTCCGCTTTTGGTGGGGTTCAGGATCAGGAAGTCAGTCATCCTGAACTGGCTGCCTGGGAATTCCAAACAGCCAGCTCGTTTAAGCTGCGCCAGTTTCCAGGGGGGCATCTTTTCCTGAAGCAGGAAGGGGCGGCCCTGTTAACGGCGATCGTTGAGGATTTGTCCCTGGATTAACCCAGACAGGCCGCCAGATCCTGCTCTGGTGTGGTAATCAGCTTCAAGTTAAAGGTCTCCGACAGCAATTTCACCACATTAGGGCTGAGGAAAGCGGGCAAGGTCGGCCCAATCCGAATATTCTGAATGCCCAGGGCCAGCAGGGTCAGCAGTACGGCGATCGCTTTCTGCTCATACCAGGACAAGACCATGGATAGGGGAAGTTGGTTGACTTCCACCCCGAATGCGTTGGCCAGGGCCACAGCAATCTGAATTGCCGAGTAGGCATCGTTGCACTGTCCCACATCCAGGAGACGGGGAATGCCGCCGATCGTGCCCAGGTCTTGATCGAAGAAACGGAATTTACCGCAACCCAGGGTTAGGACGACACAATCCTGGGGCATGGTTTCGACCAGATCACTGTAGTAGTTGCGGCCTGGTTTGGCCCCATCACAGCCACCGACCAGGAAGAAGTGGCGGATCTGGCCCTGTTTCACCGCATCAATCACCGCATCAGCCACCCCCAGCACTGCATGACGGGCAAAGCCAGTGGTGACGCTGCCCCGATCTGTCTCCTCGGTGAATCCTGGCAGTTCCAGGGCTTTCTGGATAATTGGGGAAACATCCTCAATGCTGGTATGAAGTAGCCCCGGATATCCGACTGGCCCCAGGGTAAAGAGCCGATCGCTGTAGGTGTCGTGGGGGGGCATGAGGCAATTGGTGGTCATGACGATCGGACCCGGGAAGTGATCAAAGTCATGGGTCTGGTTCTGCCATGCCGTACCGTAATGCCCATAGAGGTGAGGATAGGTCTGTTTCAGCTTGGGATACCCATGGGCTGGCAACAGTTCCCCATGGGTATAAACGGTGATGCCCGTTCCCACGGTCTGTTCCAGGATGGCCTTCAGGTCTCGCAGGTCGTGCCCGGAAACGAGGATGGCCTTACCCGCGATCGTCCCCAGGGGCACGGTCGTTGGCACTGGATGGCCAAAGGTTTCGGTATTTCCCGCATCCAGCAGTTCCATGGCTTTCAGATTCATTTGGCCAACCTTAAGGGCTAGACCGACCCAATCCTGCAGGCTCTTGTCCTGGGCATCCAGGCTGACCAGCACTTCATGGCAGAAGCGATAAAAGCCCTCATCCTGTTGATTCAGTTCCAGGGCATGGAAGGCATAGGCCGCAGCACCCTTCAGGCCATAGAGAACGGTGAGTTTGAGGGAGAAAATATCCACATCGGAGGCAGATTGACTGATAAAGGCATACTCCAGATCCCGCCCCTGTTTCATCCGCTGGGCCAGATCGCCAGCGGGTTGAAAGGTGGAGAGCATAGATTCGACAACGACCTCTCCCGTGCTATGAATTTGCAGCTTCAGACTATCCCGCAGGGCGATCGCCCGATTCACGAAGGCCACAAAATCATTCGGATCAAAGTTCACATTGGTCAGTGTGGAAAAGAGCATCTCACAGGTAAACTCATCCGTCTCGCGGGTGGCAATCCCCAGAGCTTTGGCCTGCAGGGCCACCTGAGACAATCCCCGCAAACAATGCACCAACAGATCCTGCAACGCATCGACTTCTGGACTCTTGCCGCAAGCTCCCCACTGATGACAGACATCGCCCCGGGTGGTTTGTTCACACTGATTACAAAACATAGGTCTTTACTCCAAGCTTCTGAGTCTCAGCCTATAGAGAACGTCAGCATAAATCCTTGACTTAAGTCAAAAGTCCCTGCAATGTTTGGTGAATTGTTGGTCAGGTGCCTCAAGTTGTTTGACGGGTCAGTGTACCCGCCTTGCCTGTATGAATGTAATATTCGGATCAGAAGTGCAGTTTAGTTATTTGATACTCAAATGAAGTCTCGCTCCAGTGAACTGACCTACTAGTGTTGCAAAGAATAAATTTTGCAACATGGGGGTTTGGGGGCGCAGCCCCCAAGAGGGGGTGAAACCCCCTCGAAAACTTTTAATTTGGTCTACTAATAGTTGGATTAGTTTTTGGGGAGGATTGCACGATGCAGGTCCATCCACCTGGCTACAAGGTTCATACTCAGAAGGCTACCCTACGATCGAGTTCTCCCCCACGTAAGAACCGCATGGGGTCAATTTTGATTACTGTTGCTCTGCTGCTCTTGCCCTGGGGCACCCCTCTGCTGGTTTTCCCATCCTTGACCTTGGCTCAGTCTCCGAGTCAGGCAAACCCTAAGGCCGAAGCTCAGCGGTTGAACCAACTGGCATTGCAGCAGTACCGCCAGGGTCAGATCCAGAAGGCGCTCCAGACATTTCAGCAGGAATTGCAACTGCGACGGGATGTGGGTGATCGCTCCGGCGAAGGGACTGCCCTGAACAACATTGGCGAAGTACTGCTGACCCTGGGGCAGTTTCAAACAGCGCTGGAGTCTTATCGACAAGCTTTAGACATCGCCAGGGAACTGCGCGATCGGCCCAGGGAAAGAGTTTTTCTGGGAAATCTGGGCAAAGCCTACTATAGTCTGGGCCAATATCCCCAGGCTCTGGACTTTTATCAGCAGTCCCTGACGATCAGTCGGGAGGTGAACGATCGGGTTGGTGAAGGCATTCTCCTGAACAATATTGGGTTAACCTACAGCCGACTGAGCCAGCAATCCAAAGCCCTAGACTACTATCAGCAGGCCCTCAAAATCGCCAGGGAGAAAACCGATCAACAGACGGAAAGTACTATCCTAGGCAATATTGGACTGGCCTATGACAATCTTGGCGACTATCAAAACGCTCTGACGTACTATCAACAATCTTTCGATATCAGTCGGACCATTGGCGATCGGATTGGCCAGGGTTATAACCTTACCCGCACAGGCACAACCTTCGCCAAAATGGGCAACTATCCGAAGGCGCTGGAGTTTTTGCAACAGGCTCTGGATCTGCGGCAAGAGATTGGCGATCAGGCTGGAGTGGCTTATACCCTAAACAGTCTGGGATTGGTGTATGACAATCTGGGACAGTACGCCAAAGCGTTGCAGTACTACCAGCAGGCGAGGGTGATTCAACAGGAGATTGGCGATCGCTTTGGCGAAGGCATTACCCTCAGCAATATTGGAGCGATTTATCGTACTCAAGGAAATCGTTCTGCAGCCCTGAAGACATATCGGCAGGCCCTGGACATTGCCAGGGCGATTGGCAATCGCAGTGGCGAAGGGACAGCCCTCAGCAATATTGGAGATATTTACACGGGTCTGGAGGACTATTCCCTGGCTCTGCAACACAATCAGCAAGCGCTGGAGATAGCCAGACAGATTGGCAATCAGTCGCTGGAAAGCACAGCCCTGAATAATATTTCCTACATTTACATTAAAACAAAGCAATATGCCCAGGCACTGGAAGTGGCTCAGCAGTCTTTAAAGATTAAAGTCAAAATTGGCGATCAAACTGGAAAGGGCATCAGTTTGAACAATATTGGTTTTATCTACAACCAGTTAAATCAGTTCAAGCAGGCTGAGGAAACTCTTTTGCAGGCAATTCAAATCTGGGAATCTCTGCGACCGGGTCTGACGGACGAGAATAAAGTCTCCCTATTTGAATCTCAACCCAGAACCTACTGGATGCTTGGACGGAGTCTGATCGCCCAGAGTAAACCTGAACTTGCTCTAGAAGTGGTTGAGCGGAGTCGGGCTCGGGCTTTTGTGGAATTGCTGGCGACCCGATTGGCTCCCGGTCAGACGAATCCGGGAACGGTGGTTCCCCCGAAGATACAGCAAATTCAGCAGATTGCCACAGATCAAAAAGCAACCCTGGTGGAGTATTCCATTCCTAATGGAGATGAAACCCAGGATCGGGCCTTGTACATCTGGGTGGTACAGCCCAATGGCAAAATCACTTTTCGCCGTTCCAGCTTACAAGCTCTGGATGATCAGAAAATTTCCCTCGATCAACTGGTGATCCAGAAGCGGGAGGCTTTAGGGGTGAGAGGGTTAAGCTTTGTTGCCAGTCCAACCTTAGAGGGGCAGCCCAGTAGTGCCAGGCTGAAGGATCCTAATCTGCAGGAATTGTATCGACTGCTGATCGACCCCATTGCTGATGTGTTGCCCCAAGACCCGCAGGCAAGGGTGATTTTTGTTCCCCAGCGATCGCTCTTCTTCGTCCCCTTTGCGGCTCTGCAGGATGCCTCTGGCAAGTATTTAATTGAGCGGCATACGATTTCGATCGCCCCCTCGATCCAGGTGTTGCAGTTGACCCGACAGCAACGCCAGCGCCTGGGTAGCCGATCGGCTGGGGGGAATATTTTGGTGATGGGCAATCCCACGATGCCGAAACTGCAACTTCAGGAGGGGGAAGCCCCCCAACAGTTGCCCAATCTCCCCGGCGCAGAAAAGGAAGCCCGGGCGATCGCGGCCCTCTTCAAGACCAACGCCATTACAGGCGATCGGGCTACCAAAGCAGCCCTGTTGCCTCGATTGCAACAGGCCCGCATCATTCATCTGGCCACCCATGGGTTGCTGAATGACATCGGGGGTTTGGGGATGCCAGGGGCGATCGCCCTGGCTCCGACCTCGACGGACAGTGGATTTCTCACCGCTGCCGACCTCTTCAAGCTGAACCTGCAGGCGGAACTGGTGGTGCTGAGTGCCTGTGATACGGGACGGGGACAGGTAACGGAAGACGGCATCATTGGGCTGTCCCGGTCTCTGATTTCAGCAGGATCACCTAGCGTCATTGTCTCCCTCTGGAAAGTCCAGGACGAGGCAACTTCTCTGCTGATGACACAGTTCTACCAGAACCTGCTTCAGGGGCAGAACAAGGCTCAGGCTTTGCGTCAAGCCATGTTAACTCTGGCCACCCATAAAGACGCACCCTATCCACCCACGGCCTGGGCTGCTTTTGTTTTAATTGGGGAGGCAGAGTAAAGAATTCAGGCTGGGAGCGTTACAGTCGCCATCGCCTGCTCCAGGGCCTGGAGAGCTTCCGTGACTTCGTCTGCGGTCACAATCAGGGGAGGGACGAACCGGACCACCTTGGGACCAGCGGGCACCAGCAGCACCCCTTCCTGGATGGCAGCCTTCACCAGTTCCGCTGCGGTGAGATTGGCTGATTCTTGCAACACCAAACCATTGATTAGGCCCCAGCCCCGCACTTCGGCAACCAGGTCCGGATATTTCTGGGCGATCGCAGTCAGTCCGGCCCGGAGTTGCTCCCCTCGCTCCTGGGCATTCGCCAGCAGGTTCTCCTGTTCCAGGGTATGACAGACGCTCAGGGCCACCCCACAGGCAAAGGGATTGCCGCCGAAGGTGCTGGCATGGTCCCCCGGTTGGAAGACGCAGCAGAACTGTTTCGCCAACAGGGCTCCGATCGGAATCCCGCCCCCCAGCCCTTTTGCGCTGGTAAAGATATCGGGTTCGATGCCCAGGTTCTCGTAGCCCCAGAGTTTGCCAGTGCGGCCCATCCCCACCTGGACTTCATCCAGAATCAGCAGAATCCCCTTAGCGTCACAAATTTCCCGGATGCGCTGGAAGTAGGCCCGATCGCCCGGGCGCACCCCACCTTCACCCTGCAGAGCCTCCAGAAGAATGGCTGCCACCCGTCGTTCGTCTTTGTCCAGCTCGGCGATCGTCGCCTCCAGGGCGGCAATATCGTTGTAGGGAATGTAGTGGAATCCCGGTACCAGGGGACTGAAGTTCTGCTGGTATTTGGGCTGGCCGGTAGCGGTAATGGTGGCCAGGGTGCGGCCATGGAAACTGGCCTGGGCCGTCAGAATCACCGGGTCAGCAATCTTCAAAACCGTATGGGCATACTTGCGGGCTAGCTTGATCGCCCCCTCGTTAGCCTCCGCACCGGAGTTACAGAAGAAAGCCTGGTCGGCACAAGAATGCTCAATCAGCCAGCGGGCCAGTTCCCCCTGCTGGGGGGTGTAATACAGATTGGAGACGTGGTGCAGGGTGCTGATTTGCTGGGTAACGGCGTCAATCATGGCAGGATGGGCGTGACCCAGGGTGCAGGTGGCAATGCCAGCGACAAAGTCCAGATATTCCTTCCCCTCTGTGTCCCAGACGCGACACCCGGCTCCTCGCTCCAGGGCGATGGGAAAGCGCCCGTAGGTGGTCATGACGTGGCGATCGAACTCTTCCTGACTGAATGGATTGGCGGGTACAGGGGAAAGGGTGGTAAAGGCGGAGGTCTGAACGGTAGTCTCTAGGCTCACGGGCACTGTCCCAAACGCATGGTTTCTATCTTAAGGACAATCGGGTTAGACGTAGGGAAATTCTGTGGATAAATCCTGACAAATTTATATCCCATGGCTTTTGCCGATCACCCAATGGCGGCGGAAAAACCGGGAGAGGGCTGATTCTTCTAGGGTGAGGCAAATAGGCCGCCCATGGGGACAGGTGCGGGGATGGCGGGTTTGCTGCCACTGATCTAGCAGATGTTGCATTTCCGCCAGGGTCAGGGGGGTGCCATTGCGGATGGCGCTGCGGCAGGCGGTGGCGACCAGGGCCGTCTCCAGATCTCCTCCCTGACTGAGTTCTAGCAAAGCCTCGGCACAGTCCGATCGCTGGGCCAGCATTTCCGGAGCCATGCGCACAGCCCAGCACTGTTCCCCGAAAGCCTCGACTGTCAGTTGCAGTCGCTGTAACTGCGCCACCTGGGCTGGGGTGAGCCGCTGCAGGATGATGGGAGGTTCCAGGGCCACGAGTTGCCAGCGATCGCACAATTGCTCATACAGCACCCGTTCGTGGGCGATATGTTGCTCAATCAGCCAGAGACCCGCCGGATGCTCGGCCAGGATATACATTTGGTGCACCTGGGCTACAGCCTTCAGGGGATTGCCTGGGCTGGGGAGTTTTGACGAGGACTGAACGGTACGAGTCACCTCGTAGCCTCCCTCGGTTTCTGCGGTTTTCAACACCTGGCCCACCCGTTTGGAATAGAGAGACTCTGGTAGGGTGGTGGCGCTGAGGGCTTGGCCGATCGCACCCTGGACCTGCTCCTGCCACCATTCCAGGTGCTGAAGATAGACTTCTGCTTTCGCCGGATGCCGGTTCCAGTCAATCTCCTGAGCCGGGACCTGGAGATGGATGAAACAAATGGGATGACGATCGCGGGGCAATGTGCGCCGAAATGCGGTGAAGATGACTTGCTCCAGTTCTGGCACCCGGACACAGCGGCCATTCACTGCCACCCGCATTGCATCTGGACGATGGCGATGGCAACGATCGGGCAACCCAGCCAGAAGATATAGGGAGGAGCCATCGCTGGAATGGTGCAGGTTGACGGCCAATTCCTGCAGGTCTGTGGGGTGGATATCCTTCAGAATTTGAGGCAGAACCTGTTTGGCTGTCTGTCCCGGCCACAGGGTAAACCAGGTGCGATCGTTCTGCTCCACCTGCCAGGTGACATGGGGATGGCAGAGGGCGGCCCGCTGGACGACTTGCTGCACGGCCCGCATCTGTTGGGGGAAAGTGGGCAGACTCTGGCGACGGGTAGGCCAGATCTGGAATAGATGGGAGACGGTGACGATCGTACCGGGAGCAATCGGGACAGCCTCCACCTCAATCACTTCACCCTCGGCATTGTAAGTCACCTGTTGGCCGGTGCGATCGGCTGCGGTGGCCGATCGACTGCAGATTTCCAGATCCGCCAGTTGGGCCAGACTGTGCAGGGCCTCTCCCCGAAAACCCAGGCTGGTAATCTGCCAGAGATCTGCCCGATCGTGAATTTTGCTGGTGCTGTGGGGAGCAGCAGCCCGTTCCAGGTCTGCCAGGGTCATACCCTGGCCATTGTCTGCCACCCGGATCTGCCACTGCTCTGGCCAGAGGGCAATGTGAATCCGGGTCGCTTTAGCATCCAGGGCATTGTCGATCAACTCCCGCACCACCGCTGCTGGGGAGTCAATCACTTCTCCGGCAGCGATCAGGCTGACGACTTCAGCAGGGAGGGACTGGATGGGAGAGACCATGCGACCATCGTAATTCGGAACTGAGCCGGTGGAGATTCTACTCTCAATTCTGGTCGCCCTTCTGGGACAGCGGGCGGAGATCAACTAAAGCGATCGTAATGAAAATGAGGCAGCAGCGGATCGACCTGCTGATCCAGAACCAGGGCTGAGATCATCTGGGCAGTAACAGGGGCCAGCAGAATCCCATTGCGGTAGTGGCCAGTGGCCAGGGTCAGGTTCTCCCAAGCACTGGGACCGAGAATCGGATTCTCATCTGGGGTGGCGGGCCGGAAGCCCCACCAGAATTCCTGAATCGGGAAGTCTTGCAACAGTGGATACAGGCGAATTGCCCGCTGGAGCAGGGCCTGCATCCCAGCCGGGGTGTTATGGGGGGTGAAACCTACCTCCTCACTGGTGGCCCCGATAATAATTCGGCCATCCCGGCGCGGCACGATGTAGGTAGCCGGACCAAACAAAACTTTCTGCAGTGGCAATTCCCCATAGTCAACCGGAACCCGCAGAGACAGCATCTGTCCTTTCGTAGGAGACACCGGCACTGGTACCAGGTCCGCTGACCAGGCCCCTGTGGCCAGGATATAGTGTTCTGCCTGCATCTCTCCGGCAGAGGTGGTCAACCCTGTTACCCGGCCAGCTTGCTGTCGCAGGGTTTGAACGATTACGCCTTCCTGGAGATGGACTCCAATTTCCTGAGCGGCACTCTGGAGCGATCGCATGAGGGACTCGGTATCCACCTGTCCATCCTCTGGAAACCACCAGCCCCCAGCCACATCCGGCCCCAGACCATCCTGGTGGTGGTCGATCTGCGATCGATCCAATTCTCCTATTCCATCATCATAGACTGGGGCCAGGATGCCACAGGGCCAATAGCCGGTGTCCAGGCCGGTCAGGGTCTCCAGCTTACCGACCCACTCGGGATAGAGGGCACGACTCCGGAGGCAGAGATCCAGCATGGGGCCGGAGGGAATGGCCTCAGCCTGGGGAGCCAGCATTCCAGCCGCCGCATAGGCTGCAGCTTCTCGGACATTCCGGCTGATCAGGGTGACAATCATCCCCCGTAGCCGCAACTCAATGGCGATCGACAACCCCATGATGCCGCCGCCAATTACAATGATTTCTCCTGTCATTATTGTCTTAAGAATGAGAATTAAATAAAGTGGGGATTTAGGGAGCTTTTGCTGACGCAACGCTTTGCGAACGCCCCTGAACCCCAATTGTTCATGTTATTTAGTTCGTGATCCTTACCGTTCCTGGTTGAGCGGAACCTGTCCTGTTCTGGCGCGTTCAACTGCAAAATAAGGGTTTTACCAGAGCTGTTGCGTTCCCCCGTGATTGACTGTGGAGTAGGCTTTGTCTGCCGAAACGCCAGCCTGATCCGTTTCGAGCCCGGATGAAGAGGGGGGAATTTCTTCAGAATTAGCCTGCTCACTCCCCGATCGAGTGGGAGGACGGGATCCAGTCCCGCCAGCTTGTTGATTCGTAGTCTCCGTCATCGCTTTGACCGGTTTGCTGTTTGCCAGGGAACGCAGGCCGGGAAGAAAAGGAGAGGGGGGTGTGGCAGGTTGGCGGACGGATGGAGGAAAGCGGTAGCGCGTGGCTATGGCTGCCCCAATCATAATGGCTGCCGCAATCAGGGCACACATCGCTGCGATCAGCTGGCCACTGCTTCTTACAGCTGTTCGGGAATCGCTGATGCGATGTCTTATACCCTGGTGCTGGCTTCTACCTGTCACTCAGTTATCAGGTGTTGTGTACTCGAAAGGCTCAAATTTTATGTTCTCAGTCTAACCTTCTGGTGTCCAGACAGATTGATTTCCCTGACCCCAGAAGCCATCAAATTTGGTCACCCTGACATCCCCAAGGACCTGGGTCTGGCAGGCTAAACGGCGATTTTGGGCGGGAGAGTGGGGAGGTAGCGATCGACGGGTTTTGTCCCTCCAGTTGGGTGCTGAAACCTCTCCTTCTACCTGCACGGCACAGGTGCCGCAAGTGCCAAAGCCATGACAGTTAACGGTGCTGGCATTGCCATTATAGAGATCAACCCCATTCTGGAGAAGCACTTGGCGCAGATTTGCACCCTGTTCGCATTCAAAAGTTTTGCCCTGGGCTGTTACTTTAGGCATGGTTGATTTATATGAATCTGTTAATGTTTGGACTGCAGATCCCTGACAAGCAGGCATCTGTAGCTTCATCCTACACCTGTCGTGGACCAAATCATGGTGCTGATTCTCATCTGCTTGCTGGCCTTTTATGTAGCCTGGAATCTGGGGGCCAATGATGTGGCCAATGCTATGGGAACCTCGGTGGGATCTAGGGCTATTACCCTGCGACAGGCCCTGTTCATCGCTGGAATTCTGGAATTTAGCGGAGCAGTTCTATTTGGGCGTAATGTCTCGCGTACCCTGGCCACAGGCATTGTGAATCCAGCGTTATGGGCTGATTCTCCCCAACTTTTCCTGGTTGGGATGTTGGCGGTGCTGCTGGCCAGTGGCTTGTGGCTTAATCTGGCCACGGCTCTGGGCCTGCCGGTTTCTTCTTCCCATGGGGTGGTGGGGGCGATCGCCGGATTTGGCCTGGTGGCTGCTGGGGCACAGGCGATTGATTGGCGGCAGATGGGGTTAATTTCCATGTCCTGGGTGCTGACGCCCCTGCTCAGTGGGACGATCGCGGCGCTGTTTTACAGTCAGGTCCAGCGCTGGATTCTGGATCACCCTGACCCAATCCAGCAACTGTACGAGTGGATTCCCTGGCTGAGTGTACTGCTGTTCACAGTGTTTGGTCTGATTGTGCTGCTGCCATTGGTGCAACGTTGGGAGGGACATCCCCTGCCGGATCAGGATGTGGTGCTGGGGGGGGTGGGAATTGCGGCGATCGGGCTCACCCTCGCGAGCTGGCGGCGACTGAGTCGGGAAGCTGGGCGTGATTTGCAGGACCGATCAGCCCTGCTTGAAGGCCAATTGGCTCGGTTTCAGGTGCTGAGTGCCTGTTTTGTGGCCTTTGCCCATGGGTCCAATGATGTGGGGAATGCGATCGCGCCGCTGGCTGTGATCACGCAGATTCAGCAGACGGGTGAGGTGCCCCTGGGGGCTTTGCCGGTGCCGTTGTGGATTTTGATCCTGGGTGGGACTGGCATTGTGGCTGGGCTGGCGATCTGGGGAAAAAAAGTGATGCGGACGATCGGAGAGAAGATTACCGCTCTCCAGCCCAGCAGTGGCTTTTGTGCGGAACTGGCAACGGCCACAACAGTTTTACTGGCTTCTCGATTGGGTCTACCGGTGTCTACGTCCCATGCTCTGGTGGGAGCGGTGGTGGGGGTGGGCTGGGTTCGTAGTCGGGAAACCTTAAAGTTGACAACCCTGCGGGGCATTTTAGCAGCCTGGTTTTTGACAATTCCCATTGTTATGCTGCTGGGTGTCATCCTCTTTACTGGCATGAGATCTATCCCACAACTACAATGAATCGTGGCGACCTTAGAATTTCTTCATAATGCTGAACTCACTCTTTCGATCAAGTCTGATTTTGGCAACAGCTCTCATCACCACAACCTGGAGCATGCCTATCCATGCTGGACTGTTCGATGGGCCTGTTGATAGTTTGCCTGTCCTGGAGCGGGTAGCCCTGCGGGAGGGAAAAACGGTCGTGACGGGGGAGAATGGGAAATACATTGCTAGAACCCTGGTGAATGCCTCACCGGAAGTGGTCTGGGCCGTGCTGACAGACTATGAAAATTCAACCCAATATCTGCCCAATCTGGTTTCTTCCAAAGTGTTGGAAACGAATCAGCATGGCAAGGTGGTAGAACAAGTGAGTGAGCGGCAGATTTTTGTCGTCACCATTCGATCGCGAATTCGATTTGCTACAAAGGAGACGGATAAACAGCGGATTGACTTCCGTCTTGTGGAGGGTGACCTGGCCAAGATGCAGGGGTACTGGAAGTTGGAGCCAGTTGCTCCCTATCCTGGTGCGAAGCCCAATCAGGTGCTGATTACAACCCAGGTGGAAGCGGAACCGGCTGCTGGAACTCCGACTGACATTTTCTATGACATTTATAAAAGTGCACTGAAAGACACCATGAACGCCATTCGCCAAGAGGTTGGACGACGATCGTAGCCACTCCTCAGATCCAGACCGAAAAGCTCCGGGGTGTTTACTACACACCGATTCACGTTGTTGATGACATCGTGGAACAGACGGTCGGGCGGCTCTTGGTGGGTAAAACGCCCACGCAGCTCTGGGATACCCCCCTGCGAATTCTGGAACCGGCCTGTGGCACAGGGGTTTTCCTGGTGCGGGCCTATCAATATTTGCTGGATTGGTTTGGCGGGGATCTGCCCCCTACCGATCGGGTGCGGATCTTGCTGGATAGCCTGTATGGGGTGGATATCGACCCGATCGCGGTAGAAGCAACCCGCTGGGCGCTGGTGCGAATGGCAGGCAAAACCCAGAACTTTTCTGCAGCAGCGGCCCAGGCGATTTACGTTGAACTGGGTCAGAATTTGAAATCAGGGAATGCTGTAATTGGACCGGATTGCTCAGACCCCTGTCGAGACTGTCCCCTGGATTGGGAACGGGAATTCCCTGCCATCCTGCAGGCAGGTGGGTTTGATGCCGTGATTGGCAATCCCCCCTTCCTGGATGCGGAACTGATGGTGGAGCACTGGCCAGAGCAGCGCCGTTACTGCGCCAGTCACTACCGCACGGCCTCCGGTAACTGGGATTTGTTCTGTGTCTTCATTGAGAAGGCGATCGCCCTTTGTAAACCCGGTGGATTCACCAGTCTGGTCGTGCCGAACAAGTTGGGGTCAGCCCGCTATGCCGCGCCAGCGCGCCAGCTCCTGGCCCTGGACAATCAACTGCTGAGTATTCGGGATTACTCGATGGCGGGCATTTTTCCAGCGTCAGTGTACCCGATCGTGTATGTGACTCAAAAGCAACCACCCCAAGCCGGTGCCATGGTCCGGGTCGAACAGGTTCATCCTGGAAAACCCCCAATTGTGCGAGAGCTGGCCTGCGATCGCCATTTCAAGCAGCCCGAAAGACCCTGGCCCATCTTTGCCGGTGCTCTGCCCCTGACCCTGTTGGACCAGATTCAGACCCGCTTTCCAATGCTGGGAAGTATCGCTGAGGTCTGTGGGGCAGCCACCGTGGGGGAAGCCTACCAGTTGCAGCCCTTGTTGCAGGAGGCTGGCGCGGATGCAGCCGGGGCGTTGCCAGTCGTGAACAGTGGCACGATCGATCGCTACCACCTGCTCTGGGGCCAAAAACCATTCCGTTATCTGGGCCAGCGCTACCAGCGCCCTGTTCTGGAGCGCCATCGGCTGCAGGTGTTGTCTCCCAGACGGCAAGAACAGGTCCTGCAGCCCAAAATTATCGTGGCCGGGATGAGCAAAATTCTGGAATGTGGTGTGGACCTGGCCGGTCAGGTGTTGGCCGGAAAATCCACGACGATCGTCCGCTCCTCCCTCAACTTGCTGCACTTGCTAGGATTGCTCAACAGCCGCCTGCTGACCCTGATTTACCAGAGCCTGTTTGGGGGCGATCGGCTGCAGGGAGGCTACCTTCGGATTGGCCCACCCCAATTGCGAGCATTACCGATCTGGGTGCCTAATCTGGCGGACCCGATCGATCAGCAGCACCATGAGACCCTGATCAGGCTGGTGGAGCGGATGCTGGTGCTGCAGCAGGAGCCGGATGAGGCCATGCAACCGGAGATCGATCGGCTGGATCAGGCGATCGATCACTTGGTTTGCAGTCTGTATGGCTTAACCGAGGCTGAAACCGCTACCATCCTGGAACCATGAGCCGTCAGACTCATCGATAGCCCTGCTGCCGCAACAACCCCTCGATCCAATCCAGGGTGTCTTGAGGGAAGGAAGCCACGGGCGATCGTCCATAATCAATCGCCGTATCAAAGCCAGCCTGCTCATAGATCTGGCCCATCAATCTCTGTAAATTCAGCTCAGGTTCAGCCTCCTCTGGACCCAGGGGAACAGGAACCACTGGAATAGCCTCGGACAGGTTAAACGCATAGAGGTCTGCGATCGGGCGGCGATCGCTACGGCTGACCAAAATGTGATAGTCCTTTAGCCAGCTATCTCCCTTTTCTACAGTTGATCGACCCGCCTTCAGCAAATCAATTTCAACCAAATGGGTCATACTGACCAACATCTGCCGCCGCTTCCGCTCGTAGGCTTCCAACCCTTCACCGGGGCGCTTATTTTTGGGAGACAAAACTTCGATCGCAGTGACCACAACCCCAGTGACCACCTCTCGAATCTCCAGGTATCCTTCCCGCACTTCTTCTGGTATGGCCAACCTGATCTGAATCGGATGCGGCTGCACAGTTGCCACACCCTCTAACTGAGGAGAGGGGCCTGCCCCAGGTTTGCTTGAGACGCTGACATCCGGAACCCCCACCAGCAAGGTATCCTCGGCCCCACTTAAATAAACTCGCTTCTCAATCGCAACGCGATACTTCGGTCGCACCTGAGGAGCCAAGTCAATGGCGATCGCAGTAATCAGCCGATGATGCACTTCCGGCCACAGATCTGCCGATTCGAGATAGGGATCGACACCCGGAAAGGGAGAAGACATGGCGACACCTCAACAGCGATCGATCAACCCAATATTAGCGCCCCCTTTAACTCAGCTCAGGGAAAAGGCGGGCCAAATATCTGCGATCGCGCCAGTTGGAAAGAGGCTAGCGATCTCAAGCAGGACAGAACGTCGTTCTCAGCTTTTCCTGATCTGCATTAGGTCAAGATCCAAACCGGATCACCACCAAATCGCCTCGCACCCACCCGGAGAAGAAGCCATCAGGTTTTGCATCCCGAGATGGCACCGTCACCTGGAGCCAGCAGTAGCCATCCGTACCCATAATCTGTTTCTGGGGAAAAACCCGTCCACCAGCCGGAGCAGCATAGATAACGGCAGCGTTGACGGTTGGTTCTTTGCGGACATTCACAGGGGAGTTGTTGCGGTCAACGAACACAAACCGAGGCAAAAAATTGCTCTTGAAGATCTTGTCGTCCAGGCAACCTTTGTCTTTATTCTCGGAAATGGCCATGGCCGAGTCAGATGCCATAGCTCCCATAGAGAAGAGAGTGGCACTTAAAACCAGGAGGGAAAATGCTTTCAGGTATTTCATAGTAGGATGGCTAACCAGGTTCCGTCGTTGGCATCATAGGCTCCCTCCGATCGAGGACACCCCAAAGTTCAAGATATCTTCCAAAGCCCACCCCGGCCCTACGCGCCGGGGTGGGTTCAAGCAGTGATCTGCAGGCCCGATTGGGGTGGATCAGCATTGGCATGAGTTAAAACCAGGAAAAATAAGTTATGAGATTGATTGCATCAATAAGCCGTTCCATTCCCCCCTATGGATGACATTCTCGATACCGTACTGGGTCAATGTGACCTGAAGAAACTAGCGGCGATCGGTCAGGATCTCCTGCAACTCCATGCCAATTACCAGGCCCTCAAACTCCAGGCCGAACAAGCCAAAAGCGAAACCACCTGGATGGGACGGTTGAATCCCTTCTCTCAAAATGAAACGGTGAAGGAATTCCGCCAGGTTAATCAGGAGATGTCCCAGCTTGAACAGCAGTATGATGGCCTGATTGGGGCCATTAAGCGGGAAGTGACGCTGGGGGCGGAGGCGGTTTTTCCCCTGCAATTTAAGTGGCTCATGGATGAGCTGTGGGAGAACATTGATAAATTACGGGTCAGTGGCAAGGGCCATCTTGTGGGGAAAGAAGATGTGAAGAACGCCGCTTCCTCCCTGTCCCACCTGGTGAATCAGCATTTTGGCCACCGCTATGCTTCCTGCCCTTCCCAGGCAGAATTCCTGACGCTGGCTACCCGCAAGATTTGCCTGCTCAATCAGCTCCCCCTGCAGTTGTATCGGTAAACCTCATGTACCACCCCGGACAGATTCTGAAGGAACGCTACCAGCTTGAGCAACGCCTGGGACGCACCGGAGCCGGTCGGCAAACCTGGCGGGCGATCGACCAGCAGGCTGCTCAGGAACCCGTGATTCTCAAGCTGTTGGCCTTTGGGGACACGATGCAATGGCAGGACCTGGAGCTGTTTGAACGGGAAGCGGCTATTCTCAAAACGTTGGATCATCCTCGCATTCCCCGCTATCGGGACTATTTTTCAATCGATCGCACCGAAGCCAATTCCCTGCCCTGGTTTGCCCTGGTGCAGGACTATATTCCCGGTGGCAGCTTGCAGGAGCGCTTGGATCAGGGGATGCATTTCAGCCAAACCCAGGTGCGGGCGATCGCGGAGCAGTTGCTGGGAATTCTGCAATATCTGCATGAATTGAGTCCGCCGGTGCTACATCGAGATCTCAAGCCCAGTAATGTGATCCTGGGGGAGAATGACCAGATTTTTCTGGTAGATTTTGGCGCAGTCCAGAATAAATCGGCAGTCACGGGGGTTAGCTTTACCGTCGTCGGCACCAGCGGTTACACACCCCTGGAACAGTTTTATGGACGGGCCGTGCCAGCCTCTGATCTTTATGCCCTGGGTGCAACCCTGGTTCATCTCTTAACTGGAATTCCGCCCATTGAACTATTGACCCCTGAGGGCAAGCTGAACCTTGCCAATCGGGTGAATTTTGATGCTGCCTTGCTCAGTCCAGGCTGGTTGCAACAGTTAATGGACCCGACCCTGGAGCGGCGCTTCCAGAGTGCCCGTGCCGCCCTGGCCGCCCTGCAGCAACCCACGAAAGCGGTGTCGCAGCCCACACCAGTCTCTGGGAAAAAATCTGGTCCCTCCCATCTGGCCCAGCTCCAGCAACTGATTCAGACGGGTCAGGGCCTGGAACGATCGGCGATTTCTGAGTTGGATGATACACTGCGCCAGATTGACCTGGATTGGGATCGTGAACTGGAGCAAAAAGGCATCATCAACCGACGAGATGGGGTCTTCCGGCAGGGCCTGCCCTCCCTGGGGATGACTCTAGCTACCAGCGGCATGACCACCATCATTGCAGTTCCTACGGCTCTGGGGTTGTATCGGCTGAAGCAGGGCAAGATCCAGGGTGATGGTGTTTTCATGACTACGCTGGGGTTGTATGGATTGGCAGCTCTATCCGCTTTTCTGATTGGCTTTTCCCTCTGGAAGATCAAGCGCTATGTAGTCTACCAGAATCGCCATCAGAGGTATCAAGACCGTCGATCGGACGCCTTTTCTCGCTTCAACCGCCTGTAATTTTAGTCAGACAAGCTCATATTTAAATTCTCTCCTGGGAAGGGTAGCCCGGAGGGGCGAGGTGGGTTCAAAAACCATGTGAAAAATATTGCGAATTCGTTACAATTGGAGGCGTTATCTGCAAACTACCCTATGCTGCTGCGACCTGAAGAACGCACCAAACTGGATGGAACAGCCGATACCCTGTTCTATGACTTTCCCCGCTTTGTTACCCATGTGGATGAGGGGTTTATTCAGCAGCTCACCGATCTCTATGGGGAACGACTGCAACCCCAGACCCGCATCCTGGACTTGATGAGTAGCTGGGTGTCTCACTTGCCAGATGAGATGGAATTTGCCCATGTGGAAGGCCATGGAATGAATGAAGCAGAACTGGCCCGTAATCCGCGTCTGAATCACTTTTTTGTCCAGGACCTGAACCAGAATCCGGCGCTACCGCTGCCCGATCGGACCTTTGATGCAGTGCTGAATACAGTTTCGATTCAATACCTGCAGTATCCAGAAGCCATTTTTAGCGAGATACACCGGATTCTCAAACCGGGTGGGATTGCGATCGTCAGTTTCTCAAATCGAATGTTCTACCAGAAAGCGATTCAGATCTGGCGAGAGGGGACAGAATCCAGTCGCCTGCAGTTGGTGAAGCAGTATTTCCAGGGGGTACCAGGGTTTAGTGCACCAGAGATCGTCAGTCGTCAATCCCAGGTGCCTGCGTTTTTGCAGATGTTGGGGCGGGGTGGGGGTGACCCCTTTTACGCCCTGATCTCTCACCGAATCCTGTAGAAGCATGATTAATCGGGCTTCTACAGGATTCGGTGAGGTGGGGCATCCAGGTCAGCCAGGATCTGGGTAGCCCGGGTGCAGAGCGCAGCATGGCAGCGTCCGTTACTCGCCAGTAGTCCTCCCCACTGGTTGACATCTTCCCGGTTGTATTGCAAGGGTTTGCCATCAAAGTAGGTGAACTGGCCCCCGGCCTCGGTCAGAATCAGTTCCGGTGCGGCCATATCCCAGTCTTTCGGAGCGGATTTGCCGGAAAGAGAAATATAGACATCGGCCCGCTGTTCTACGATCGCGGCAATCTTGCAACCCACACTGCCGATAAACTGCTTGTCTCGAAAAGGGAGACGGGACAGGAGCGCATCAAAGCGGGCATCGCGATGGGTGCGGCTGACAATGACAGCAAACTCTTCACAACGATCGTGGGCTGATACTTTCAGAGGTAAGTTCCGGTATCCACCCTTGCCATTGGAGACTTCGACAAAGGCACCACCACCAACCTTCGCATACAGCAACTTTCCAGCCACAGGCCAGACAACCACGGCCACAACGGGCCTTCCCTGATAAGCCAGTGCGATATGAATTGCAAATTCACCTGTGCGCTGAATGAAGTCACTGGTGCCATCCAGGGGATCGATAATCCAAACCCAGGCATGGTTTAACCGATCGTTGGGGGCTTGCTCTTTGAAGGTCTCCTCGCTCAAATAACCAAAGGGTTGGTTTCTCAGAGCCTGTTGCAGGCCTTCCAGAATATAGTGATTAACGGCCAGATCTGCTGCCGTAACCGGCCCCTCTGCCTGGTGGTGAATTTCCAGAGGTACGGTGGCTGTACCTGCCTGGTAGTAGGACATCAAGACATCTGCTGCTCCCCATCCAATCCCACGGGCCAGGGTCAGCATTTCATCCAGAGAAGGGGAATCGTTCACGGTGATCAGAAATTAGGGGATTAGAGTTGACGGTTCCAACGTAGCCATCCATTGGCGAGTGCCGAAATAGCAGCAAGAATGGGATGCGATCGTTGCAGCCTGAGTCAGCGCAGGCGCAAATTCCATCCTCAGAATGGCATGGCAGAAGGCTCCATGCAACACATCCCCGGCTCCCAGGGTGTCCACCGTGGTAATAGCAGGAACTGGGATCTCTCCGGTTTGATCATTGGTTTGATAGACAATCGTTGCCCCTCCTCGACTGACAGCCCTGTAGGGAATGCCCAGGGAGGACAGGTAGGTAAGGACCTCAATCACTGTCTGACAGTTTGGCGGGTGAAAGTCTGCTGAGCAAAGGGCATAGTCCACGAGGGGAAGTAGGCGATCGAACCCTGATTTCCAGCTCCCTCCATCCAAAACGACCGGGATGCGGCGGGCTTTAGCCTCCGTAGCGATCGTGATTCCGACTTCCATTTGATGACCGTCGATCAGGATCACATCGATATGGTCCAGAATATTGGCTGGAATCTGATCGGAAGCGATCTGGTTTTTGACAGCATTGATCGAAACAACGGCCCGATCGCCCGTGCTTTCAGTTACCAGAATGGAGGACACCGGTGGGGGGTCAGGGTGGGTTGGCGTCAGATCCCTGATCGTCACCCCGAACCTAGCCAGATCAGCTCGCACCAGATTGCTGATGGGATGGAGCCCGATCGGGCTCAGCAGCATTGCCCGATCGCCCAGATAGTTGAACGTCACTGCTGCATTGGTCGCCGGTCCACCGGCAGAAACCGTGTAGTCTGTCGCCACAATTTTCTGATTTGCTCGAGGGAGTCCACCTGTGAGATAAACCAGATCGAGCGTGGTCATACCGACAAAAAGTCCTTGTTTGATCATGGGTCATGGGTGACTGGGAGACTCAGAGGATAATAAAAGCTGGAACAAGATTTTTGAAGATCTACCCATGACCCATGACAGATCCCATAGCTGGAACACTTTATATTGTCGGGACTCCGATCGGTAATCTGGAAGACATGACTTTTCGGGCCGTGCGAATTTTACAGACTGTGGATGTGATTGCCGCAGAGGATACTCGCCATACGGGTAAATTGCTGCAGCATTTTCAAGTGGCTACGCCCCAGATTAGCTATCACGACCACAACCGTCGATCTCGCCTGCCCGATCTGCTGGAGCGGTTGCAGCGAGGGCAGACGATCGCTCTGGTGACAGATGCGGGCATGCCTGGAATTTCCGATCCTGGTTATGAGTTGGTGCGAGCCTGTGCGGATGCCAATATTCGGGTGGTGCCCATCCCTGGTCCCAGTGCGGTGATTACAGCCCTCAGTGCTTCTGGCTTGTCCATGGAGCGATTTGCCTTCGAAGGATTTCTCCCGGCTAAAAGCCAGCCCCGGCGAGACTACCTGGAAACCCTCAAGGCTGAAGTGCGTACCCTGGTTTTTTATGAGTCTCCCCATCGTCTCCGGCAGACCCTGGCAGACCTCGCCACTGCCTTTGGAGCCGATCGGGAGATTACCCTAGCCCGAGAATTGACCAAACTCCATGAAGAATTCCAGCGCACTACCCTGGGGGCTGCGATCGACCACTACATCCGGCAAGAGCCCCAGGGGGAGTACACTCTAGTCGTTGCCGGAGCCACATTAGCGCCACCTGTTCTGTCAGAGACTGCCCTCAGAGCAGAATTACAGAGCCTGCTTCATCAGGGACTATCTCGATCGGATGCCAGTCGCCAGCTAGCCCAGCAGACCTCCCTATCCCGTCGCCAGATCTACCAGCTAGCCCTGAGCTTACCTGATGGTAGTGAGAGGGATGATAGGGGATGATAGGTAAAGACGCGATAAATCGCGCCTTTATCTATCATGTCTCTCTTTTATCTATATGCTGAACTTGCTCCTCTCCTCCCTCCTGTCGTTCTGGATCGCCACGATCGCTATCCTTTCTGTCCAGAACGCTACCCCTGTTACCCTGCGGTTCTTTTCCCTGCAATCGGTTCAGTTGCCAGCGGGGCTTGTGCTGGCTTTCAGTACGGGGATTGGGGCGATTTCAATGGCTGCCCTACAAGTTATTTGGGAAGTGACCCAATCAAGTCCAGACGAATTGTTAGATGACGAGGATTTGGGGAATGATGAGGAGAAGGATTCTGCAGAAGATTGGTGAATTAGGGTTGATAGAAGCGGATCTGGAGCAGTTCAGGGGTTGCAGTGAGAACGCAGTGAGAACAATGACAGACGACTCTCTCGAATCTTTTGATCGGGTGGCAGCGCAATACTATGACCTGTTTGAGCATCTGGTTGAGGGCATTTTTCGGACTACACCAGCAGGTCAGTATCTCCATGCTAATGCTGCCTTGGCAAAGCTTTATGGTTATGTATCTCCCGATGCCCTAGTCAGCGCGCTGACGGACATTGAACACCAGCTTTATGTCGATCCCGATCGTCGTCGGGAATTCATGGCGCTCCTGGAAGACAGTGAGATGATTGCTGACTTTGAATCCTGTGTCTATTGCCAGGATGGACAAACAATCTGGATTTCAGAAAACGCTAGGGGGGTTCGGGATGAGACAGGGAGGATTATTTATTATGAAGGGACTGTCAAAAATATTACCAAGCGCAAGCTAGCTGAGCAGGCTCTGGGTGAGAGTGAAGCAAAATATCGGATTCTCTTCAATGCCATTCCTGACTTGATGTTGCGCCTGCACCGGGATGGCACCTACCTGGACTTCAAACCCCCCACAAATTTCCAGACTTACTTTAAATCCCCGGACCAATGTATCGGGAAAAACGTACGAGATTTACTCCCACCGGCTAACGCTCAGCTATACTTGCAGGCTGTTGAGGAAGTTATCCAAACGGGCAAAATGAAGGTTTTTGAGTTTCAGTTACCGATCGAGGGGCAATCCCGCGACTACGAAGCCCGATTTGTAGCCAGTGGTGTCGATGAGGCTCTGGGTATTATTCGCAACATTACTGAACGGAAACGGGTAGAGCGGCTGAAAAATGAATTTGTCTCTGTGGTCAGTCATGAACTGCGAACTCCCCTGACCTCGATTCGAGGATCACTGGGGCTGATTATTGGTGGGATCGCAGGTGAAATTTCGGCCCAGGCCCGGGAACTGATCGACATTGCTCATAAAAATAGTGAACGGCTGGTGCTTCTGATCAATGACATTCTGGACGTGGAGAAGATCGAGTCTGGCAAAATGCACTTTGAGATGAAGCCCCTGGCGCTGGTGCCCCTGGTGGAACAGGCGATCGTGGCGAACCAGGCTTATGGAGAACAGTTCAAGGTCCAGTTTGTCCTGGAACATGATCTGACCGAGGTCAAAATCAATGGAGACAGTAACCGGTTGATGCAGGTGATGGCTAACCTGCTGTCTAATGCGGCTAAGTTCTCCCCACCCGGTAGTACGGTGGAGGTGACGGTGCGGCGGAAAAATCTGGAAACGGTGCGGGTAACGGTGCGAGATCATGGCCCTGGTATTCCAGAAGAGTTTCGTTATCGGATTTTCCAGAAGTTTGCTCAGGCTGACACCTCAACGACAAGGCAGAAGGGAGGGACAGGGCTGGGGCTGAGTATTAGTAAGGCGATCGTGGAACGTCTGGGCGGTACGATCGGGTTTGAAACGGAGATGGGGGTAGGAACAGCCTTCTATTTTGAGTTGCCGATGGTGACCCAGGCTCCAGCGATGAAACTCTCAGCACCGGGGAACCAGCCACCGATTCTGATCTGTGAGGATAATCAGGATGTAGCGACTCTGCTCAGCTTGATTCTGCAGCATTCCGGGTATCAGACTGACATTGCCTATGATGCAGCTACAGCCAAGCGATTGCTGGCTGAAAAGCAATATGTTGCAGCCACAGTGGATTTGATTTTGCCTGACCAGGATGGGCTTTCCCTGATTCGAGAATTGCGGAAGCAGGAGAGTACCCGCTTCCTGCCGATCGTGGTTGTCTCAGCGATCGCAGATCAGGAGCGAGAGGAATTGTCGGGCAGCACCTATGCAGTTATAGACTGTCTGGATAAACCGATCGATCAGGAGCGCTTACTGGCTGCTGTGCAACAGGCCCTCTGCCAGAAAACAGGAACCCGAGCTAAAATCCTTCATGTCGAGGATGATCCCGATATTCTTCAGGTTGTGTCTAGAATGCTCCAAGCCGTTGCAGATACCATTCCAGCACTCTGCCTGCGAGAAGCGATTCAGCATCTCTCCAGAGAAACTTTTGATCTGGTGATTTTGGATTTAAATCTGCCCGATGGATTTGGCTTAGAAGTACTCCCCTACTTGAGTAGTCATACAGGTGTAGCCATTCCAGTGGTTGTGTTTTCAGCCCAGGAGATGGAATTGGAGGCCGCCCGTAAAGTTACCGCATCATTGGTCAAATCCCGTACCTCAAACCAGGAATTGCTGGATACAATCAAGGCTTTGATTCACCGGTCTATCCCTGAAGCTGCGATCGAGTCTGAATTCAGTTTGTAGTGCAACCTCAGAACCTTTTTTCCCTATGCCAATACCAACTTTATCCCGCATTCTTTACGTTGAAGACGAGCCCGATATCCAGGCCGTTGCCCGCCTGGCTCTGGCGGCTGTTGGTGGCTTTACCGTTGAAGTCTGTAGTTCGGGAAAAGAAGCTCTGGATGTTGCTCCTGTCTTTGCGCCCGATCTGATCTTGCTGGATGTCATGATGCCGGATCTGGATGGTCCCAGCACCTTCAAGGCGTTGCGTGAAGTTCCTCAACTGGTCAACACGCCGGTAATTTTTATGACTGCCAAGGTGCAAACCCATGAAGTGAGTCAGTATAAGGATCTAGGAGCCCTTGATGTTATTTCTAAGCCCTTTGATCCGATGACCCTCTCTGCCACTATCAATAGCATCTGGGCGGATTATTATGGCTAACGTTCCTGACAACATTCAGGAGCAGTTGATTCTTCTGCGCCAGGCTTACACCAGTCAGTTGCTGGGCAAAGTTGGGCAAATTGAGCAGATCTGGGCTCAGCGGCATGACCAATGGGACGATCGCATCCTGGCCACGTTTCACCGCATGACCCATAGTCTGGCCGGTTCTGGGGCCACGTTTGGGTTTTCGGTTTTGAGCGATCGAGCTTACACACTGGAGCGGTTTCTCCGTTCTATGAGAGATAACGGGCATACCCTGACGACGGAAGAAGAGGACCAGATCAGTACCCTGCTGGTGTTGCTGCAGCAGGCGACCACTCAGCCTGACCTGGAGATGGCCATGAGCCAGCTCGATCACCACATTCTGGCTAGTGCCAGTTCACAGCCCCAGAAGGAAAACCGTCTGATTTATCTGGTCAAGGATGATTTACACCTGGCTAAAGACCTGATCCAGCAAATCAGCTATTTTGGGTACACCGTGCATGGCTTTGAGACCCTTGCAGAATTGCGGAACGCTATCCATCAGGCTGTGCCTGCGGCCATTATCATTGACATTGTGGCCTCGGAAGGGGCTTTTGCTGGAACCGATGTAATCACATCCATCCAGCAAGACCAACCGGCTTCTATTCCCATCATATTTATTTCAGTTCGTAGCGATCTGATTGCCCGCTTGCAGGCTGTCCAGGCAGGGGGGCATGCGTATTTCACCAAGCCAGTAGAGATCAGTGCCCTGATCGATCGCCTGGATCAACTGACGGTTTATCCTACCCACGATCCCTACCGGATCATGATCATTGAGGATGAGGCCACCCTGGCTGATTATTATGCCTTTACCCTGCAACAGGCAGAGATGGTTACCGTGGTGGTGACGGATCCCTTACTCGTGATGCAACCCCTGATCGAATTTCGGCCTGATCTGATCCTGATGGATGTCTATATGCCCCGTTGCTCTGGCCTGGATCTGGCAACGGTAATTCGACAGTGGGAAGCCTATGTCAGTATTCCCATCGTGTTTCTCTCGACTGAGACTAACCGAGATAAGCAGCTCAATGCCATGAGCCTGGGTGGGGATGATTTTTTGATGAAGCCAATTCATCCTGACCATTTGATCAAGTCGGTTGAAAGTCGGGCTCGCCGATCGCGGATTTTGCGGTCTTTCATGGTGAAAGATAGCTTGACGGGCTTGCTGAACCACACAAAAACCAAGGAACAACTCTCGATCGAGCTCCTGCGATCGCAACGCCAGAGAACAAATCTGGTGTTTGCCATGATTGATATTGATCGATTTAAGTCAATCAATGACACCTACGGGCATCAGGTGGGTGATCGGGTGATTAAGAGCCTGGCCCGGATGCTATCTCAGCGTCTGCGCAAAACGGACTGTATTGGTCGCTATGGGGGTGAGGAGTTTGCTGTTATCCTGCCAGCTACCGATGGTCCCACAGCAGTCCGGGTGCTAGATGAACTCCGGGCAGGCTTTGCCCAGATTCGCCATCAGGCCAGCAATCAGGAGTTTTCGGTCACCTTCAGTTGTGGTCTGGCGGCCTATCCCAGCCATAGTGATGTGACCAGTCTCAGTGATGCTGCTGATCGGGCCCTCTATGCAGCCAAGTCTCTAGGGCGCAATCAGGTTGTGCTGGCAGGCTCCTGACCTTTTCCTTGAGCTGAAAGAAGATGGGAAATTTGTACTTCCGTATGGCCAGAATCCTCCTCTAGACAGAGGTACTCCGTGAGGCTCACCGATTATTCTTCAAATAGTGATAGCAAGTGAAAAAGGCAACCTGCCTGGAAAGGTCAATGTGTGAGAATTCATGCGGAAACCTTTCCAGGTTTTTTATTGTGTTGGAATATTTATAAAATCTTTCTTTGACATTGCTTCAATTCTTTTACTGTAAGTGAGATAGCTTTGGTGATGGATAGCAATTGCTATCAGGTTGAGCACAAGGGGCCGGGTACGAAATGGATATCCTTTCCTGTTCCGATGTCAGCTCAACTGATGCTAAAGCCTGTAGTCTCTTGAAGGTAGTGCGGTATGAATGCTTCTGTAGCCATTTTACGACCCAGTCATATTCTCAGTTCCACAAGTGGGGGCGAATTACTGGAACAAATCAATCACCACTTGCAAGCAGGAAAGAAAGCAATTCTGATTGATTTTTCGGATGCTATGTTTATGGACAGTACCGGGCTGGGGTATTTAGTTACGGCCCTCAGTCGAATTAAAGCAGCCCAGGGTGAGCTCTACCTCTGTTCTTTGAAAGGACAGGCTGCAATGTTGATCGAGCTCACAAAGATGGATAAAACGTTTCAAATTTTTGCCGATCGGGCTGCCTTTGATCTGTACCATTCGGCTCGGAATACTTCTGAATCCTGAATCTTGATCCTCGATCAAATGCTCAGTCGCTGATAGATGGTATCCAGGTGTTGCAGGTGGCGCTGGGGGTCGAAGCAGGCGGCAATCTCCTCTGGTGTCAGCCGTGCTGTGACCTCTGAAGTACTGGCGATCAGGTCACGGAAATTCCCGTCAGGCTTGTTCCAGGCAGTATGGGCGCAGGACTGCACGATCACATAAGCTTCTTCCCGACCCAGACCTTTTTCCACCAGTGTGAGTAAGACGCGCTGGCTGAAGACAACCCCCCCATACAGGTTCAGATTGCGGGTCATATTTTCAGGGTAGACCAGCAGATGTTTAACCAGGTCGGTAATCTCTGCCAGCATGAAGTGGGTCAGGGTGCAGGCATCAGGAAATACCACTCGTTCGACGGAACTGTGGGAGATGTCCCGTTCGTGCCAGAGGGCAACATTCTCCAGAGCCGCGATTGCATGACCCCGAATCACACGGGCAATCCCAGTTAATCGCTCAGATCGAATCGGATTGCGCTTGTGGGGCATGGCCGAGGACCCTTTCTGCCCTTTGGAGAAAAATTCTTCGACTTCCAGAACATCGGTGCGTTGGAGATTGCGAATCTCCACGGCAAAACGCTCGATCGAGGCAGCTAGGAGGGCCAGAACCTGCAGATATTCGGCATGGCGATCGCGGGAGATCACCTGGGTGGAAGCCGTATCCGGTTTTAACCCCAGGTTTTGACAGGCCAAAGCTTCCACCTGGGGGTCAATGTTGGCATAGGTGCCGACAGCCCCGGAAATCTTGCCGACGGCAATCTGATCCTGTAAGGAGGCCAGACGATCGCGATGCCGTAAGACTTCCGCCAGCCAACCAGCCAGTTTGAACCCGAAGGTGATGGGTTCAGCATGGATGCCATGGGAACGACCGATCATGACCGTATTGCGGTGTTGCTGGGCCTGGTAACGGATGGCCTGAATCAGGGCTTCCAACTGGTCCATCAGAACATGTAGACTCTCAACTAACTGCAGCGCCAGGGCTGTATCCAGCACGTCAGAACTGGTCAGTCCCAGGTGGATGTAGCGCCCTGCATCCCCAACATGCTCGTTTACATTAGTCAGGAAGGCAATCACATCGTGACGGACTTCTGCCTCAATTTCCTGAATTCGTTTGGGGTCAAATTTTGCTTTTGCTTTAATTTCCGCTACAGCCTCTGCAGGAATATAACCGAGTTCGGCCTGGGCTTCGCATACTGCAATCTCAACCTGCAGCCAGGTCTTGAATTTATAAGCTTCGGTCCAGAGTTCGCCCATGGCGGGTAGAGTGTAGCGCTCGATCACAACCTATTTCGTAGAGGACAACCGTCACATTATAAATTCAAATGGCACTTTTTTTTCTGAGCCGCTGCTTTGCGCCGAATCGTTGGGGGCAGGCCAGTCACGGCAGTCCCGTATAGACGATCGAATTCACGGCGGAAGTGGGCTGCAGCCCAGGGACTGTGGATAACCAGCAGGGTTTCATCATTATTCTGGTTGGCCGATTCAGTCCAGTTGTGGGAGCCCGTGACAATCGTGGTGTCATCAATTAACCCAAATTTGTGGTGCAGGAGATCTCCCCGAGCCAGTCGCGGCACTCCTACTGTAGTGATTGGATTTTTCCAGGGCCGGTTATTAGCCTTGGGAGTACAGTTGTCTCGACGTTGGGACGGATTGAGGAGGGAGATGCCCAGCATATCCAGGGCCTCGCTATAGGGCCGGTAGGCAAAGCCCGGATCAATCAGGGTTTTAATCTTCACCCCCTCTTGCTGTCTGGTTTCCAGCAGGTTGACCAGATGCTGTTCTGAGAAGACGAACAGGGCCAGGTCAATGCTCTGGGTGGCTGTGCTCAAGGTTTTGCCGATCAGTCCGTTGGTGCTGCGTTCCCAGGGCAGGGTGGGAGAGGTGGGGGAGAACTGAACGGTGAGGGTGGTTTTTCCAAAGGTAAACTGACGGGGCGATCGCCAGGGTTTCTGAGGGCCAAATTTGCTGTCTGGTTTGCCACCTGGCCCATCTCCCCACATCAGGTTGAATTCTTCAGTAAAGGCCACTGCCAGTTCTCGGCTCTCAATGCGGAGCAAATTATTGGCATTGCCTGTACTGGCAGGATGGGCGAAATCTCCATGGGCATCACTGGGGGTGAAGTTGGCAGAGGTCGCAATCACCAGTTGTTGATCCACCACGACAAATTTGTGATGCATCAGCCCACTTCCCGCCGACCCATTGGCGGTGTCGTCGATTCGGGGGATGCCAGCTTTTTGCAGAATGACGAGGGCATCTCCCTGGTTGATTTCGGCCTGGCTCACCTGGTGATCTCCATTCCGGTCCACCAGACGCCGGAATTCCTGGTACCGTCCCCGATCGCGGGGGTCCAGTCTGGCAATTTCTTGGTTTGACAGGCTACTCCAGGGCCGACTGTAGGTGTTTTCCAGGATGACTCTAACCCGTACCCCAGCTCGATGACGATCGGCCAATGCCTGAGCCACTCTGGGCAAGCGGAACTCCTGTACAGCTACATCAACGCTGGAGTGAGCGCTTTGGATGGCTGCCACAATCTTGGCTTCCAGGTCATCTCCCTGGCGGGTGCGATGGCGATAGGGCTCTGTGTATTTTGCTGTACTGTTGTGGTTAAAGTAGACCTCCACGATCGGGTCCTGGGGCAGGGGTTGGGGCTGCTCCACCCCAGGGGGAACCTCTGTCTGACAGGCACACAGCAGCATCAGCCCCAGCCCCAATCCCCCTATCTTGCCCTGGCCTAATTTTCGGTTACCCATCGCCTCTAAGTTCTCTTCACAACAGCCCAGGACGACTCTAAAGTCTGGAAGGCTGCTAACCTGTCCCCTAAACGGCGGATTAAATTCCTTGCTATTGCGGAAAGATTGACGAAGCTGCAGGCTATCCTGAAAGAGAATCCATGCTGAAACAGCCATGCAAATCTACCTGGACTACAGTGCTACAACCCCTACCCGGCCTGAGGCGATCGCTCGGATGCAGCAGATTCTCGCCAGTGATTGGGGAAATCCCTCCAGTACCCATGAGTGGGGCCAGCGGGCTGCGACTGTGCTGGAGCAGGCCCGGATGCAGGTGGCAGCGCTGCTGAATGCTCTACCAGAATCTATCCTGTTTACCTCGGGTGGTACAGAAGCCGATAATCTGGCCATCATGGGAGTGGCACAGCAATACACCCAGCCTCAGCACCTGATCATCTCGGCGGTGGAGCATTCTGCGATCGCTGAACCGGTCAATTGGCTGGAACAATTAGGCTGGTCGGTGACCCGCTTGCCGGTAGACCGTTGGGGACGAATTAATCCTTTGGAATTACAGGCTGCCCTCCGGCCTGATACGGTGCTAGTTTCCATCATTTATGGGCAGAGTGAAGTGGGCACAATGCAGCCTATCCATACTCTGGGCGAAATTGCCCGGTCCCATGGAGCCCTGTTTCATACGGATGCCGTTCAGGTGGCAGGGCGATTGCCGATTGATGTGCAACACTTACCGGTCGATTTACTCTCCCTCTCCAGTCACAAACTCTACGGTCCTCAGGGGGCTGGAGCCCTCTATATCCGTCCCGGCGTAGAGTTGCGGCCTCTGTTGATGGGCGGCGGGCAAGAGTTTAAGCGGCGTTCTGGGACGCAAGCTCTGCCTGCGATCGCGGGTTTTGGCACGGCGGCTGAACTGGCAGCCCAGGAAATGGCCCTGGAGGTCCCCCGACTGATACAGCTCCGCGATCGGCTCTTTGAACTGCTGGTGGATGTTCCTGGTTTGCTTCCTACAGGAGATCGGCTGCATCGTCTGCCCCACCATGTCAGTTTTTGCGCCCAACAGGCAGATGGGGAGATGCTCAGTGGCAAAACGATCGCCCGTCAGATGAACCTGGCCGGAATTGCCATCAGTGCTGGTTCAGCCTGCCATAGTGGTAAATCCACCCCCAGCCCAGTGTTGCTGGCTATGGGATATGACGAGCGGACGGCTCAGGGTGCCATTCGTTTTACCCTGGGACGCCACACCACCGCAGCAGATATCGATTGGGTGGCGATGGTGCTGCAGCAAGTGCTGGTAAGATTAACACCCAGACTTGCTTTCTCTGAGGTTTAAGGTTATGACTCAACTTCCCGATTCCCTGGAAGCAGCAGTTGTCCAGGCTAAGGAGGCGACCCGTGCGGCGTTGGCAGATGGATTGCTGCGGATCCAGGTTGAGCTGGTGTTCTCAGAATTGAAGCCGATGCCGATCGCGCGGCAGTTTCTGGACCTATTTGAGGATCTGGGGGAACATCTCAAGGTCATTTTTCCTGATGCAGGAGCCGCCGCTTTGGCCAGTCGGGACTGGGGTCCCCAGCCTTTTGCTATTCGCAGCCTGAGTGAAGTCAAGGGGCAGCCGCAACCCGAAGATCGGTTGTTTCTTCTAGTCAGTCCCAGTTCTGTGGAAGTCAGCGAGGTTGAGAAATTTAGTGAGCAGGTGGGCGATCGTCCGATTATTATGCTCAATCCTCAGTTGGAGGATGCGGCCACGATAGGGATTGGTTATGCTAGTCGTCAACTTCGCATCAGGTTTTTGAGTACGTTTGAGCCTTGCTATTATCTTCGACCCCTGGAACAGGCAGCCCTGTTGCGAGCCTATCCAGGTTCCTGGCAAGTTTGGCAGGAACTAGATCAGGAATACAAGCTTGTGGCAGAACAGTCTCATAAACCTGTGGGGGAAGAGTTAGACCAGATTCTTTTTGGTTCCCCTGAAACACCAGAAGCGCTAAAGGGGCGAGAGGGATTTTTCAAAGGGTTACAGCGATTTATTAAAGCCCTGAATCAGTAACCGTTGAGTCCATCCTGAGTCAAAAGGATTGTGTTTTTTATTACACCCTGTTGCTAGTGCTCGGATGAATCGGGGCATAATTAAACTCAGAGGCAAAAGCAAGAGGGTTTGCATGGCTGAAACGACGCACCGCCGGATTATCATTGGCGATGTGCATGGCCACTACAAGGGGCTGCAAGAATTGCTGGGTGCAATTGCCCCTGGCAAGGCAGATCAGGTCTACCTGCTCGGGGATCTGGTTGATCGGGGGCCGCAAAGCCCCGAGGTCGTGAGTTTTGTACGGGAGCACGGATACTCCTGTCTTTTAGGAAATCACGAACAGCTTTTTCTGGAATCTTTTCCAGATGGAAAAATTGCTTCTAACGCTTTACAGGCATGGCTCTACAGCGGTGGACAGACAACTGTAGAGAGCTACATGAACCGGGAAAATGGCATTGACCTGCTGATTGAGCATGTCAAGTGGCTGGCAACTTTGCCAACCTATCTGGATTTGGGGGATGTTTGGCTGGCTCATGCCGGGGTTGATCCGAAATTATCGGTGGAGATGCAAACCACCCATGAGCTGTGTTGGGTCAGGGAAGAGTTTCTCAGCATTCCAGAACCCTATTTTCCTGACAAACTGATTATTACCGGGCACACGATCACCTTTACCTTGCCAGGGGTGTCTCCTGGTGAAGTGGCTCAGGGCTATGGTTGGATGGACATTGATACGGGCGCTTACCATCCGAAGAGTGGATGGCTGACTGGATTAGATTTAACCCACCAGATGGTCTACCAGTTCAATGTTTATCAGAACTGTTCTCGTAAGTTACCGCTGGCCGAGATCACGACCTGGGTTGATCCGTCTGATATTACCGATCGCTACCAGCACCTGCGGAAGCAGTCGGCAGTAAGCCCATAAAGACGTTGTATGCAAGGTCTTTACGGGCTTCTGGAGCTAGAGCAGGCTCTTGACTCGGCTGGTATAGGTCGAGCTATTTAACCCATCCCCTCGATTGGCCGTGGATGGATTGATCTTGCTCTTGAGAGCGCTAATTCGGTTGCCTGTATCCGGGTGGGTACTTAAAAATTCTGGTGTTCCAGAGGATCCCTTCAGAAGCTTCTCCATGAAAGAGACCATGGCTGAAGGAGCATAACCCGCCCCACTCATCGTCCGTAGACCTCGCTGATCGGCGTCATACTCTGCTTGACGGCTGTTGGGTCTGTTCAAAGCCAGTTCCACGCCTATGCCAACCAGCTCGCTCTGATCGATACCGGCGACGTTGGCAACTCCCCGTTGAATGGCGACTTGCTTCAGTTGTTCAACCAGGTGACGGCCTGCAATATGGCCGATTTCATGGCCCAGGACACTCGCTACCTGAGCTTCGTTATCTGCAAGTCTGAGCAGGCCGGTTGTGATGTAAACAAACCCTCCCATCGTGGCGAAGGCATTCACGTTCTGGTCTGCAACAACTTGGAAGGTATAGGGAATGTTGGGACGATCGCTCTTGGGTACCAATCGTTGACCAGCCTGATTCACAAAAGCATTCAGGGTTGGATTATTGTAAATTCGAAACTCTCTACTCGTTAGCTCGGCATTCATCTGTTTGCCGATCTCAACTTCCTGCTGATCGGAGAGGTTTGAGAGTTGAATAATTTGAACTCCTTGGAAAATTAAATCTGTAATTGAAATTGCCTGCAGGCGCAGTGGAACACTGAGCAACACTGCGATCGCGACCACCAGAGAGATGGCAGGGTAAAGCCAACGACGATGGAAGCGACGCCAGAACAACGACAGGGAGTTAAGCATGGTAGTGTGGGAGAACTGGAGAAGATTTTAATAGGTTGGACGTATATCCAATCTAGAAGGTTGCAATTTTAAGACTTTTGAGGGTGAAGTATAGATCTTGATACTTAAAGACTATCTCTCACAGCGCTTCCCTACAAGAGATGAAGATAGCTAACCCATTCAAGACCAGGGGACTCTGCAAGCAACCTTGGTTATGGTAATCTGACACAGGATTCTTCCATGAGCTCTAATCCTCAGCTTTTAGGATGGGAGACTCTGGGGCAGTTTCTTTACAGGAAGGAACCCGGTATGGCTATTCTGGATTCTCAAGGTCGTCTATTTGGCAAGATCAACATTTTAGATGCAGGGGCTATCCTGGTCATCCTGCTGGTGCTGATTGG
The DNA here is from genome assembly GCF_001939115.1 of Leptolyngbya sp. 'hensonii'. Classification (GTDB taxonomy): domain Bacteria; phylum Cyanobacteriota; class Cyanobacteriia. The sequence goes on from NZ_MQTZ01000002.1 coordinate 180,755, forward strand.
TATCTTTGTCTATCCTGGCGCTACCGGCTCTGTTGCCCAGGTTGGCGTTCAGACTCAAGCTGTAGAGATTGATGTCATCTCGAAGGGGGTGGGAACCAGTCATGCAGATGCTTTTATCAAGGATCTGCAAGGAACCAAAACCATTAACCTGATTATTCGGAACCAGCCCTATGGTCAGGTCAACCTGAAATCCGTCCAGCTTTTACCTCGTAACACTGCTGTTCCCCAGCCTGATGGTTCTGTTAAGGCGCTGAAAGATCCCCGTCCGGAGTTGGACTACAGCACCGATATGATGCTGACGCTGGGGGGTGAAGCGAAGGTGACCAAGGATGGATATGTCTTGGGAAATAGCAAAATCAAGATTGGTAGCCTGGTTGAGATGGAAGGATTGAAATTTAATTTCAATGGCAGTGTCGTTGATGTTCGTCCCCAGTAGCAGCGCGATTGATCGCGCCTGTAGGGGGGAGGGAGATTTCTGCATGGGAAGGATGGCAGAATCTAAGTCAGAGTAAGGGGATTTGCCATAAAATAGTTGTCCGGTCAATTTTTCGGCAATGATGTATGGGCAACACTTTTGGTCATCTCTTTCGCGTTACTACCTTTGGTGAATCCCATGGTGGGGGCGTTGGCGTCATTATCGATGGTTGCCCGCCCCGATTGGAGATCTCTGCGGAGGAGATTCAGGTGGATCTGGACCGGCGGCGTCCTGGCCAGAGCAAGATTACCACGCCCCGCAATGAAGCCGATGCCTGTGAGATTCTGTCTGGCGTCTTTGAGGGGAAGACTCTGGGCACCCCGATCGCCATCCTGGTCCGCAACAAGGATGCCCGTTCCCAGGATTACGATGAGATGGCTGAAAAATATCGCCCGTCCCACGCGGATGCGACCTACGACGCTAAGTATGGGATTCGCAACTGGCAGGGTGGTGGACGTTCCTCGGCCCGTGAGACGATCGGACGGGTGGCTGCTGGCGCGATCGCTAAGAAGATCCTGGCTCAGGTGGCGGGCGTGGACATCATCGCCTACGTTAAGCGGATTAAAGACATAGAGGCGGTGGTTGATCCGGCTACGGTGACCCTGGCTCAGGTAGAAAGCAATATTGTTCGGTGTCCGGATGGGGATTGTGCCGATCGTATGATTGACCTGATTGAACAGGTGCGGCGGGAGGGAGATTCGATCGGGGGTGTGGTGGAATGTGTAGCCCGCCATGTTCCCAAAGGACTGGGTTCACCCGTATTCGACAAACTGGAAGCGGACCTGGCCAAGGCAGTGATGTCCCTCCCGGCCACCAAGGGCTTTGAGATTGGCTCTGGCTTTGCCGGGACTCTGCTGACGGGCAGTGAACACAACGACGAATACTATATGGAGGAGGGGCAGATCCGCACGGTCACTAATCGATCGGGTGGGGTGCAGGGTGGGATCTCGAATGGAGAGAACATTCTGCTCCGGATTGCCTTTAAGCCAACGGCAACGATTCGTAAGGAACAGCGCACAGTCACCCAATCGGGGGAAGAAACACTGCTGGCAGCCAAGGGACGTCATGATCCTTGTGTGTTGCCTCGCGCCGTCCCTATGGTAGAAGCCATGGTGGCTTTGGTGCTGTGTGACCATCTGCTGCGCCAGCAGGGCCAATGCACCCTGTTCTAATCAGGCTATACTGGGGACCTGACCGAAAAACGCAGGAATATTGCATGCGAGGATCCTTGCTATGCTTCGCTTGCTATCAATTGTCGGGATCATAGTTATCCTGTCGTTGGGTATTTTCCTGCGCGTAAGCCATCTCGATGGCAAGCCGATCTGGGCTGATGAATCAGTCACCTTGTCTGTAGTCTCTGGTTACTGGCCAACGGATTGGATTCATCGCTTTTCCTCTGGCCAGGTATTTACTGTTAAAGAGCTGCTCCAATATCAATACCCAAATTCAGATCGGGGTTGGGGAGAGGTTTGGAAGCTGATTGCTGAAGATACCCATCCACCTCTTTATCCCATATTGGCGCGTTACTGGTTGCTGTGGTTTGGGAACTCCGTGACTGTGCTCCGGAGTCTATCTGTTGTCTTTGGGCTGTTATTAATTCCCTGTATCTATTGGCTGAGCTGGGAACTCTTTCGTTCACCTCTGCTAGGTTTGCTTGCAGCGTTATTGATGGCGGTTTCTCCGATTCATATTTACTATGCCCAGGAAGCGCGTCTGTACAGTTTATTCACCCTATTGACCCTGCTTTCTGCGATTGCCTTGCTCAGGGCCATTCGACTCAAGACTAGAATGGCATGGCTGATATATGGCCTGACACTAGTGCTGGGATTGTATAGCTATCTTTTTTTCATATTTGTTGCGATCGGCTACTTAGGTTATGTCTTTTTCTTAGAAGGCTTTTGTTGGACTCGAACTTCAGTTAAATCACTCATTGCTTTTTTGGCGAGCTTAATTATTTTTGTGCCCTGGATTGTAGTAATAGTCGAAAATTACAGCGATTTTAAGGAGCGCTCTGCCTGGGTTGGTGAGCAAGCATTGAGTTTGACGGGAGCCGTTCGACTGTGGATTCAAAATATCAGTTTAGCCTTCTTTGATCCCTGGATTTTTCCCTATTTTAGATTGGGAAAAATCAATCCTTTTGTATATATTCTGGTTCTATTCGTTCTGATTTTTGTGGGTTATTCCCTTTACTTTCTTTGTTCTAAAGCTTCAAAGAAACAGTATGGATTTATCTTAAGTTTAGTGCTTTCAACAGGTCTACCTTTAGTTCTGGCTGATTTGTTTTTAGGAGGGAATCGTCAAACTTGGCCTCGATATTTACTTCCCGTCTATTTGGGGATTCAACTTGCAGTTTCCTATCTTCTATCTGTTCGGATAACTTCTGTCAAAACTCCTGGCAGGGTGAATAAAGCCTGGTTTATGCTGGGAACTATTCTATTAGTTTTGAGTTTGTTTTGTAGTGTAATTTATGTTCAGGCTGATACCTGGTGGAATAAGTATGAATCAGGTGTGCTTGTTCAAATAGCTCGAACAATTGATCAGGCTGAACAGCCCCTGGTTCTAGTTGATCTGACCGATCGGCCTGAGAATGCTCATCCGCTGATTTATCACAGTCTTAATCCCGATGTTCGGGTGCAATTTGTGGCTTATCCTGATTCTAAAGCGCTCGATTTTAATCGATTTGATCAGGTGTTTGTTTTTGCTAACTCTAATCGAGCTCCTATTTCAAACTGGTTCAATTCCAAACTTTCCCAGCAAGGCTATACCCTAAAGCAAGGTCTTAAATTCTCTGGCAGCGGGAATTTTCAGGGCATGTCTCTCTATCGGGTTGTGCCAATCAGATTCTGATTAGCAGGGTTCCGCAGGGTAAAACCTCACAGAGGAAGGACAGTCCGGACCACTGTGTACAGTGACAGTAATAATGCGGGCTTCCATAGCTCTGGCTTCGGTGGGGAGGGTGCCTGTGCCAGGATTGACTGGATAGGCGGGAAAGCAGGCAGCACTGAGACTGAGACGCACGGCATGGCCGATCGGCAGGCGAGCGCAGGTTGCCTGGAGAGAAATGATCAGGGGGGATGTTGGTTGACCTGGAGCCACCCGGATATATCCCTGGGTCAGGTTGAAGACTTGCCCATGGGGATGCACATCTGATAGTACTGCACAGAGGTCAAAGCTGGGGGCGTCGGCACTGCACCACAGTTCTACGGTGATCTCCCCCAGCAGGGATAGGTCTGTGGTCAAGGGCGGGGTGGTGTAGGTGAGGACATCAGAGCGGCAATCCAGAGCTGCCCGATCGACCATGCCAGAGGGGATGGCGGCATGGCCGCCCAGGGCTGGAACGGGTCGCCAGGGATCATGGACGAAGACATCAATGGCATCGGCTTTCGGCAAGGTGTTCAGGAGTTGGCCATCCTGCTCCTGCAGGGCGGCCAGTCCACTGCTGCTGAGGAAGAAGTGCCGATCGGGCGGCTGGGGCCAGCGATCGAACGATCGCCAGCAATTACTACCCATTTCAAACAGGGAGATGGGTAGTTCTGCCAGCACACCCCTGTCCTGCTCCTTGAGGAACTGGTCAAACCAGCGGATTTGTAGCCGATCGATCGGGTTGGCTGCCTCCGGGCCAAAGTCCACGGCTCCCACTCGCCGCCCCCAGGGCAAATGCGCCCAGGGACCCACTAGCAGGAACTGGAACTGGCTGCTGCGCTCAACCATCTCCCGGTAGAGGTGCAGGGTGCCCCGTAGGTAGGTATCGAACCAGCCGCCGATATGTAACATGGGCAAGTCAACGGGCTGGAAATCGCGACAGGGAGAGAGTTGCTCCCAGTAGTCATCCGGTTGAGGATGGGCTAACCAGTCGTGATAGAAGGAATCGGGGGCCAGATCTTGCAGAATCTGAGGTTGGGCCGCAATCGGACCGGACAGAGGCAAGTTGCGGGCAGCGGCGGCCAGAGCCAGAAAGGAAGGCTCTTTCCCCTGCAGACGGGCGGTTTCGGCGGCCAACTGAATGGCCCAACCCAGGTTAGCCTGCAGACAGAAAGCACCGCCTTCATAGGCCCAATCGGCATAGAGGTCATAGCCCACCATGGCGGGACAGAGGGTTTTAAGGGCGGGGGGAAGATCGATCGCCGCATAGAGTTGGGTCATGCCCTGGTAAGAGAAGCCGTACATGCCCACCGTACCCGTACTGTCCGGTAAGGCAGCGGCCCAGTTGACCGTATCCACCCCATCCTCCCGCTCATGGGCAAAGAGCTGGAACTCCCCTTCCGAAGTCCCCCGCCCCCGCACATCCTGAATCACGACGATGTAGCCGTGGGCAGCATACCAGGTCGGATGGGCATAGACGACGGTGGAGGCGATCGAGCGGCCATAGGGTTGCCGCATCAGCAACACCGGCCAGGGACCAACCCCATCGGGATAGTATACGTCTGCATCTAGACGTACTCCGTCCCTGGTTTGAAGGGATAGGGTTTGGCAAGGTCGTACCCTTAACACGGCACAGGAACCGTCCGCTGCAGCACCCTCATATCTTCCTCATCCAGTTCAACTGGTGTCCCACTGCGGATCAACTCTGCGAAGTCTTCATTTGGCACCATAATACAAAGAGCATACAGCCGATCGGATCCCGTATTCTCAATCACATGGGTTCCTGTGGGCGGAACCAGAATACTGTCCCCGGATCGAATCGGTACAATCTTGCCATCACAGTTGGCCGATCCTTCGCCCTTCAGAACGAAGAACATTTCGACGGCTCGCTGATGACGATTGGGGGGTGTTTTACCCCCGACATCAAAAATTTCCACACAGAAGGTGAGGGACATGCCAGCAATTACGGGGTCAAACACGATCGCCAACCGATTCGTGTCCTGGGGACTGATCCGAAACGCCTGATAATTTTCGGGGGACTTAATGATTGGGATAACACAGTGAATGGCTTCCATAAATCTTTCCTGCGGGAGAGGCATTGAGCATTAGTCACAGGTTGATAGGTTTTGCCTGAAGAGGCATGGCTAAAGACGGTTATGCTGCCCTATCTTGCTTTATTGTCACCAGCAGGAAGCTTCTGCGCTGTAGCGTATGACATTTCTGTGGACTCTTTCATGCTAATGAGATAGCATGAAATTTCATGTATATCCCATGTTGAAGTGATGAGCATGCTTGATACACGCAATATCTATCCTCTTTCTGATTTTCAACGAAATGCAAAGGAATTTATCGCGCACTTACAGGAGAGTCATAAGCCTATTATTTTGACTGTTAACGGTAAGGCGGCGGTTGTCATCCAAGATGCAGCTTCATATCAGGCGTTGCTCGATGCTCTGGAAATGGAGCAGTCTGCAGCAGCAATTCAGCTATCCATCAAAGAGGCAGCAGAGGGAAAAGATGTGGATGCCAAAGAGGGCTTGCAAGCATTAAGGGCAAAACATGGAATATCGAGTTAGGATAACGCCTACTGCTCTGGCTAATGCTGGAGATATTTATTTATGGATCAGTTCTGACAATCCTGCCGCAGCCGTGGAATAGTTTAACAGCTTGTTTGATGCAGTGGACTCTCTTTCCTCAATGCCCAACCGCTGTCCTGTCGCACCAGAAACCCAGTTGGTTGGGATAGAAATACGCTGCTTTCTCTATAAGAGGTTATATAGAATCCTTTTCTCTGTAGAAGGTGATTTAGTAATGGTTCACCATATCCGTCATGCTTCACGCAGACTTGCAACAAAAGAGGAATTTTTCACAGAACCGCCAAAGTAATCCTTAAAAATCACTGAATCTTGAAAGGGGATTAATACAAACCATCCTCTTCATTAGGAAAAGCGGCAAATTCTGTATGAATGTTTTCATCATAATATTTCAAGCCAAGCTTGATCAGGCGCAAGAGAAATCGGTAATCATCGTGGCCAATTATTTGTCTTGACCATGAACTAGCCCTGTACAGTTGTGAATATCGGTTAAATATTTCAAACCCTTGATTCAGCAATGTTTCAACCTCGCTATGGGTAAGTGGGTGAGAGCATCCCAGTTTTGCAAGGTTGCCCTCATCCCCCAGCCCCTTCTCCCAAAGAGGGAGAAGGGGAGCCAGATTCAAAGTCCCTCTCCCCTTCTGGGAGAGGGATTTAGGGAGAGGGCTACAAAAGTGGGATGCACTCAAGTGGGTCTTCTGAAAGTTGTGGAGCTTTTCCAAGAACAAACTTACTGCCTTTATGAGCAACAATGTTGTTGCGCCATATCCTTAGCTTCTCAACTAAAGGGTCAGCCTTAGCAAATTCAATATCTTTATCTAATTGTGCTTGGTCTGGCACCCTATCACATTCTGCGAGGGAATTTACAAAAGCATTATCTTTTAAGCGTTCACGAAAATTCTGTTCATTGAAAAAATGAAGATTTTCTTTGATTGTCTCAAGTAGATTTACAAGATTTAAATTGTTGTTGCATTGGGTATCGAATACTCTGCATAGACGAATGAGCCAAGCGTCTTGCAGAGCATCGAAGGTTAGAACCCAGAAGGTATTTGACTGCGCGAACTCTTCGGGGTGCGATCGTAAAGCATCGTTCAAATCCCAATAGAGGCGATAGTAAATATTTGCGTATACAATCTCTTGCTGAAGATTGTCAAGAAGCCTATTGAGTTCGTCCCCTGTTTTAACGTTGATTTTCATCTCTCTCTTTACTAAGCCATGACTAAATTTTAGCCATTGTTATCAAATAGCAACTTCACCAATACCTTTGATCAAATGTGATGAGTCCGAGACAAATCCAAAACATTGGTTGACGTTGTAGATCGTGGCTTGTAAACAATAGTCTGGGGAAGTGGTGGCAGTACAATCGCGCAGCAGGATACAGTCGTAGTTCAGGAAATTAGCATCCATTAACGTGGCCAGCACACATTGATCGGCATTGACCCCGGCAAAGAATAGGGTGGTGCACCCCAGGTTCTTTAAGATGCTATCCAGAGGCGTATCCCAAAAACCGCTCATCCGGTACTTATCGACCCAAATATCTTGCGGATCTTGAACCAGTTCCTCGACAACTGCGGCTGCCCAACTCCCTTGGGTCAGGACTTTTGCCCCCCTTGTTGGGAGTGGATCTCCCAGGCCAACGCCCTCTCCTGTAGGATTGTAGACGTGACGTAGCCCGGCTCCAATGTTTAGCAAGTCAGGGCGGTTCCCCCAATTGACCCAGAGGATGGACACTTGGGCCGATCGCAGATCTGGCAGCAACTGCTTCAGGGGTTCGATCGGTTTTCTGGCTGGGGTTACATCCACGCCAATGGAAGCCAGCCAACCTTCTGGATGGCAGAAATCGTTCTGCATGTCGATGACCAACAGGGCTGCTTTGGCCAAATCCAGTCGCAGTTCTTTAGTATCTGCGGGTAATGTAAGCAGGCGTGGTGGTAAAGACGGACGGGTGAGGTCTGCGATCGTAGCATTCACAGCCCAGGTGTTAGGAGGAACACCCAATTGACGGAGTGTAAAACTCATACCGTTTCTGTTGAAGATTGCAACATGATGATACAAACTTGTTGCTAATGGGCATGCTTCAATTCAAGGTTAGTCTTTTCTTCCCGATCAAGGAGAATTCTAGACTACAGCCTGAGGCTCATTTAACGGAATGAACCCTTGCTTGGCTTTTAATCTGCAGCACACACAGGACAGTCACGTGGATTTCACCATTCAAAATGCCTTAGTTCCCTTTGATACTGGCTATCAGGAAGTTGATGTTCAAATTCAAGCAGGAAGAATTACCGCGATCGGCTCCTCTCTAACAGTCATAGGAACAGCGATCGAGGCCCGTAATAAGTTGCTGCTCCCCGGATTTGTCAATGCCCATACCCACTCCTCAGAAATGTGGCAGCGAGGGCTGGTCCATCCCTATCCCCTGGAACTATGGATTGGTGAGCTGTATGATTTTGTGCCCCTGGAACCAGAGCAGGTTTACCTGAGTGCCCTGGGTACGGCTGTGGAAACGTTGCTCACGGGTGGAACTACGGTTGTCGATCACCTGGTGCCCATTCCGGGGCTGGAAATGGAGACAGTTGCTGCAGTTGAGCGAGCCTATCGAGAAGTTGGAATTCGCGCTTTTGTCGCCCCTCTGCTGCAGGATGAATCTCTGCCAGCCAGCCTGCCCTCTGGGGGCTATGAGGTTAGCCATCCTCCCTATATTCGGAATACGGCAACCACGCTTGAGTTAATCCAGGCTGTGGTGGATCAGTTCCATCGCCCAGCAGAAGGTATCTTTGTCGCTACAGCTCCAACGGGGATGCAACTCTGTTCCGATGCCCTGTTTGAGGGATTTGGAGCCTTGAGCGATCGCTATAACCTCTGTCGCCATACCCACTTGCTGGAAACGAAAGCCCAACAGATGTTGGCCCAGGAAAAATATGGTTGCAGTGCGGTGGAGCATCTCAAGCACCTGAATTTTCTCGGCCCCCGGACCTCTCTGGCCCACTGTGTCTGGCTCACCGATCGGGATATTGAGATTCTGGCTGAGACCCAATCTACGGTCGTGCACAATCCCCTCAGCAATCTGCGTCTCGGAAGTGGGATTGCTCCAGTGCTGAAGTATTTACAGGCTGGGGTTAATGTTTCCTTTGGTTGTGATGGATCCGCCAGTAATGATTCTCAGGATCTGCTGGAAGCGATCAAAATTGGCTCTATTCTGCACAATGTTACTGATCTGGACTACCGCCACTGGATTTCCCCCCGACAGGCCGTGGAAATGGCAGCGCTAGGGGGAGCGAAAGGGCTGGGCCTGGCGGATCAGATCGGGACGGTGGAAGTGGGGAAACAGGCGGATCTGGTGCTGTATGATCTGAAGAATTTGTCTCTGCTGCCCCGGACTGATCCGATCGGGCTGCTGGTCCTGGGGCGTCCTACCCAGGTGGTAGACAGTGTTTGGGTCAGGGGGAATCGGGTGGTTGCAGAGGGGCAGGTCACCACAGTGGATGTGGGGCAACTGCAACAACAACTGTTTGAGCGCAGCCAGTGGACCTACAATCGACAATCATCCTCGGTCCCTCAGATGGAAGCCCACTATCGGGCGGTCATGGGCTTGCCGGAGTAGGGGGTTGTTTCTTCGGAAGGTTGCCCGATCGGATCGAACTGAAAAGTGAGACTGAAAGCGCCCAGAAAAATTAAATCCCCTCCCCTGAGGGGCTGACGTTGGAGTACCTGGAGAGTGTTCACAAACAATCCATTGGTGCTACCCAGGTCAATCAGATAGAATCCCTGACTGGGAACATATTGAATCGCAGCATGGCTACGGGAAACCTGGGGATCGTGGATGGGAATATCGGCTTTGTGATGACGACCAATCACCCAGTTTAAATCGGGCTTCACCAAGGTTCTGAATTCACCCTTGGGTAGATTTGTCTCCAGATAGGCTTGCTGTTCCTGGATTACACCCCGAATGTACCAGTCCACGGATTCAGTGGCTTCCACATAGGATAGGGTTTCATCCTGGGACAGGATCTCATCCTCGGGCTGGCTGTTGACAATTTTGATCAAAACCTGATTTGTTTGCTGCTCGTTTTCCAGGGCTTTAGCCTGGGAAGCAGACAAAAACTGATGGTCCTGATCCCCCAGATTTTTGCCAGCAGCCCAGGCCAGGGCATTCTGTAGGACCATCCCCTGGAGTAAAAATTCGTCCCCTCTGGTTTCAAGCCAGGTCTTTAAGGCCGCTCCATAGGGTCGCAGGTTGGCCAGAGCTTCATCTACCCATTCCAGATTGAAAACCGCTGCATAGATCCGGTTATAGACCTGAAGTTTGCCCTGGCTAGTGACGACCAGACCCGACAGGCGCAGTTCCGTTTGTTCCGTACTGTCGTCTGCTGGAACTTCCCCTTGCTCCAGAATCCGGCGGTACAGCCCCAACAGTTGGTTGGTCCGCTGTTCACTGCGCAGGATTCGATCGCGGATGGTGCGGAGGTGCTCTGGTTCATCCTGCGACTCCCAGTTGGTAATCAGGTAAGTCTGGACAATGCTGGTCACGAATTGCTTGGAGGCGCTAGATTTTGGGGATGTAAAAGAGGGGGTTGCCTTCTCTCCCCGGCGTTTCTGCTCGATCGCCTGAGCCACTAACTTACAGAGTTTCTGGGTCAGAAAGGGTTGGCCACCTGTCCAGAGAAGGATTTCAGCCATAGTTGCAGTAGGGTTCTCAACCTGATTGACCAGACCTTGAGCCAGGGGATTGGCTTCTTCCAGACGAAACCCGGTGAGTTCGATCGCCCGTCCAATATTAAAGGGGGTTCGACTCTTGTCCTGAATCAGATTTGAGGGGGTAGCGACCCCAAATAGGGCAAAGGTGAGGCGACGATATCCGGGCTTATCAGCGCGACTGTTATAGCAGGAGCGAATCACTGCAAAAAAGTCGTCCTTGAAGCCCAGTCTCAGGACGCTATCAATCTCATCGACAAAAATCACAATCTTGCGATCGGGAATTCGAGTCAGGATTTCTCCTCGGAGAATTTCGCTGAAGCGATGGACAGGAGACAGGAAGTCATAGCGTATCCACCAGGCATTAATATCGACCTGATCCAGCAAATCCAGGCCACTCAGGAGGGTATAGGTCAAACCGGCATACCATTGATTGGGTGTAATATCCTGGCTGCCTACAGCGGTCAGGTCAATCACGGCGCAGGCAATTCCGTCTGCCTGCAGGCGCTGCATGGTTTGTACCCGCAGGCTGGATTTTCCCATCTGGCGCGAATTCAAAATGTAGCAAAATTCCCCAGCCTTTAATCCCTCATACAGGTCCCGATCTGCCCGTCGGGTGACATAAGTCGGAGCGTCCAGCGGTAAACTTCCCCCCACCTGATAATCGTAGGGTCTGTCCATATCCCCACTCATAACATCTCTCCGGCTGACTTGGCGGGCAGGTTTTCCAGGCGGGGAGAGAAGTATTGGCGATAGAGATGGCAGCGCGCTCTGGCTTCATGGCCCTGCAGTCGAACCAGCCCCATACTGTGGAGTTTAAAGCCTGGAATTGCCTCCAGTTGGGTCGGGCCATCGGTAGAAAAGACCTGGCGGGCTGCTGCTGCCAGTTCCGGATGTTGTTGTAAATTCCACAAATGTCGCCGTAGATGATCCCCGTAGAGACCGGTTTCACCGGCAGCGGTGGCGACCAGTTGCTCCAGGGTGGTTTCCTGGCGGGCGATCGCATAGAGGGCCAGCCGGACCAGGTAGGGATGACCTCCCACCAGATGCATCAACCCCTGCACGTCTTCCCAAGTCCAGGTCAGGTGGTGACGGTGGGCCAGAGCCAGAACCTGCTCGGTGTCGAACTCTGCCAGCTCGATCGGTAGCCCGACATTGAAGGGAGACTGGTTGATGTCGATTGGAATGTAGACTTCGGTGGAATGGACCACAATCAGGCGCAACTTTTTCCAGATCTCCCGGTTTTTGGCTTCTTCATGCCAGGCTCGCAGGAGACCAAAAAAGTCCCCAGCCAGTTCGGGATGGAGAAAAATGCGGTCCACTTCATCCAGACCCAGCACCAGAGGAGCCTGGGACTGAGGCAACAGATAATTCTCAAAGTAGGCTTTGCAGGCCACTTTGCTACCGAAGACGCGATTCCATTTTTCGGAAAGTAGATCGGGCAGATTCAGCTCCAGGGCGATGTTGGCACAGAACCACTGCAGAAATCGGTCCAGATCAGCCAGGATTTTACTGTCTGCCAGTTGAAAGTTAAGGGGAATCGTGCGGTAGCCCTGATCTGCGGCCTGTTGAAGAATGCGGACCATGAGGGAGGTTTTACCCATCTGGCGAGGAGCCCGAATTCGAACCAGCGCTCCGGCCCGGGTAATTTCCTGGTAACAACGGATTTCGATCGGGGGCCGTTCCATATAGAAGGGAGATGCCAGATTCACCTGACCAGTGGGCAATTCCGGCTCTGCGGCGGGGGTGGGCCGATCGCTGGCTGGGGATGGTGAAGGGAGGCTGGGCTGGCCTGAAACGGGTTGGGTTGGCCCGTTTGTGATCAGCTGCAGGACTTCCGCCAAGAGAGCGGGGGTATCGGCATCGGATTGCCATTCTCGCTGTTGAATTTGATCGAGATAATGGTGCAGATCGTAGGTCAGGGGCATGCCCAGGGGGAAATTTACCCGAATTGGCAAAATTACAGGTTTACCTTCGGGGTGCTGCTCCTGCAAGTCCTTGGCCCGCCGTACTTCCTCCATCACCATTTCGCTGGTGGCCGATCGGGCAGAGAGGAGCAGGAGCAGATAATCAGACTGACGCAGCTCCGCCTCAATTCGCTGGGGCCAGTTCTCTCCCAGCCGGATACTCTCTCCCGCCAGAAATGCCTCATGACCAGCTTCTGTCAAGGCTGCATAAAACTGTTGGGCTAGACCAAAGTCAGGGTTCTGGCTGCGGTAGCTGATAAAAATTTTCCTGGAAACGGTTTCGATCGGGTAGGGCGGGGCAATTTCATACACCGGTACGGGTTCAGGAATGCCTTTGAGCTGTCGTCGCCCCATAAACATTGCGGGTCGGGGCAACCGCCCCTTGACAACCTCATACACCGTCTGGGAGAGGCAAATCCCCCGGGCTGGGGCTTCTCGCTGCAGTCGAGCAGCCAGGTTAACGCCGCTGCCCATGACATCGCTGCCTGTGAACTCCACATCTCCCAGGTGAATCCCGATGCGGTGGTGCAAAATATCGCGGATCGGGAGGTTAAGAGCCATTTCGGCGAAGGCCAACTGGATTTCGATCGCACAGGAAACGGCTTTTTCTGCACTCACAAAGTACATCAGCAGGCCATCCCCCAGGGATTTCAGAACCTGCCCTTCAAAGCGATCGCACAGTTCGCCCATGCGCTGAAAATCTCGTTCAATCAGGGCCAATGCATGCTGCTCATCGGCCAGCATCTTGGCTGTGAAAGCTTCCACATCCGTAAAAACGATCGCCGCCAGAACAATGGAGCCTCTGAGATTCAGGGGGCGGACCACATTATCTATGGGATTCATGGGCGGATTTCCCATTTCTGACAGCGATGCCCAAGGCTAAACCACAAGTACCAGTATCGCGAATAAGCCAGTTTGTGACAGGGAACTCCGGAGACAGTACCCCCACAAGGAGGACGACGCACCTCTTGCGAAGTTTTCGCGTGGCTGGGCTGTTATAAGCACCTGTAACTTAAGCAATTCTACTAATACTTTCGGATTGAACGGAAAAGTCTGCACATCGCTTAATCTGATGACTCCTGCTCGGGTGAGGATTCAGGAGTAGTTCGGTGATGGAAGCGAATGCCCAGAAAGACATCGTAGAGGAAACTCCAGAAGCTTTTCCCCTGTAACAATCCTAAAGATTGATAAGAGCCTTTCTCATCCAGTAAAGGCTTGGTGGCATAGTAGGCGGGTTGGTAGTTATACCAGGGGATGGAAGGCCACAGGTGGTGGATCAGGTGATAATTCTGGCCCAGGATCAGAATATTGAGAATTGGGCTGGGATAAACTCTGGCATTCTTCCAGCGATCGCGCTCCTGGAAAGGACGGTGAGGCAGGTAGTCGAAAAATAACCCCAGAGCCAGACCCACAACTAACGCACAGGAGAACCAGTAATTAATCAGGTAATTAAAGAACCCGTATTGCAAGGAAAGATAGATCAGTATGGCCACCGTCAGGCGAGCGAGGAACCATTCCATTAACTCGTACTTACGCCACAATTGCCGCTTGAAGAAAAAGATCTCGTGGTAAAAGAACCGGGCTGCGATCAGCCACAGGGGACCCCCTGTGGAAACATAATGATCTGGATCATTGTCTGGATCGTTCACATTTGCATGATGCTGCATATGTACCCTGGTGAAGACCGGAAAAGAGAACGTCAACATCAGGGCACTGGCATGGCCCAGAAGTGAATTCACGATTCGGTTTCGATGGGCCGCATTGTGAGAGGCATCATGAATTACAGTGCCTGCAATATGCATGGCGAGGACATTAAGAAAAAAGCAAACCGGACCTCGCCATTGCCATTGGAAGTAACCGATTGTGGAGACTGTTGCCACAGCCACCCCTGCCAGGAACATCAGCATGGTTGGACTGAAGGTTCCTGGTGCGCTTAAGTACTCCTTTGGCACGGTCAGAGGCTTTCCTGCCACCGACATCGTTGTCATACCCCTCTCTGCTATTCTTGCGTAGTATAAGCTACAACTGTTATGCAATAAACTTTTATTACATTGACTCAACTATCTATAAGGCTCCTATAACAGAAGTAAATTAAGTGGCATATGGCGGGACACAGTAAATGGGCCAACATCAAACGGCAGAAAGCCAGGGTGGATGCGGTCAAGGGCAAAGTGTTTACCAAAATTTCTCGCGAGATTATTGTAGCTGCCCGCAGCGGCGTTCCCAACCCGGAAGGGAATTTTCAGCTACGGACAGCGATCGATAAGGCTCGGGCGGCTGGAATTCCCAATGAGAATATTGAGCGGGCGATTGCCAAAGGAGCGGGCAAATTTGGGCCTGATAATGCCGCTCTGGAAGCAATCCGCTACGAGGGTTATGGCCCTGGTGGGGTGGCCATTTTGATTGAGGCCCTGACTGATAATCGCAACCGAACAGCAGCGGACCTGCGGACTGCCTTTAGTAAGTATGGCGGTAACCTGGGGGAGACTGGCTGTGTCAGTTGGATGTTTGCCCAGATGGGGGTGGTCATGCTCTCTGGTCAGGTGGATGAGGATGCGCTGCTGGAGGCCTCGATCGAGGGGGGAGCAGAAACCTACGAACTATTCGAGGATGAGGAATCTGTGGGGGCGGAGGTGTTTACGGCGGTTCCCAACCTGGAACTGTTGGGTAAAGCCTTACAGGCGAGGGGATATGTTGTCAAACAGTCGGAACTGCGCTGGATTCCGCAGAATTCTGTGGATGTCACTGCACCGGATCAGGCCCGCCTGCTCTTGAAGCTGATGGATGCCCTGGAAGACCTGGACGACGTGCAGAGCGTAACGGCAAATTTTGACATGGCCGAAGAATTGATGTCCTGCAGCCTGGTTTGACGGGGTTACGGATGGGTTAGGGTTGCATGCTACGTCTCTACACCGCAACCCCACAACCGTTTTACAATTTAGGCGTAACCAAAATTTTTTTAACAAAACGGACCGTGATGCTATCTGTTGAAACTGCTAGACCTGAATCGGGGTCATCGATTTTGGAGCCTGATGGAGTGACGCAATCCAGGTCTGAGTTCCAGGAAATTGAGTCTCTGGAGCTGGACTGTGATGTGGCGATCGTGGGGGGAGGCATTATCGGTGCTACCCTGGCCTGTGCTCTCTCTGAATCGGGGCTGCAGGTGATTTTGATTGAGTCCCAGGTTGGTTCGATCGCCGCTGCCAAGGGCCAGGCTTATGCCTTTTCGATTCTTTCCAGCCGGATTTTTCAGGGGCTGGGGCTGTGGGATGACGTGGCACCCCGGATCTCGGCCTGTACAGAAATTCGGCTGTCGGATGCGGATTATCCTGAGACGGTCCAATTTACGCCTGCTGATCTGGGGACGGAGACGCTGGTGTATGTGGCGGAGCATGCTGTTCTGCTGGAGGTATTGCAGCATCGCCTCCGACAATCTGCCCAGGTGCGATATCTTTGTCCGGCCCAGGTGCAGGCGGTGCACTATGGAGACGAAGGGGCGGTGGTGCAGGCGGTGCAGGGGGGCAGCCCGATCGTGCTCCGGAGCCGGTTGGTGGTGGCAGCGGATGGATCTCGCTCCCAGACCCGTGCGGCTGCCGGGATTAAAACTCACGGCTGGCCTTACTGGCAATCCTGCATTGTCTGCTGTGTACAACCGGAGCGTCCGGCGACCCACATTGCCCATGAACGCTTTCAGCCCAGTGGCCCCTTTGCCATTCTGCCTTTGCCTGATGGGGTTTGTCGAATTGTCTGGACGGCTCCCCACGCCGATGCCCATGCCCTCTGTGCCTTGCCAGATGAGCAGTTTCTGACGGAATTGACCCACCGCTTTGGCGATCACATGGGCAGGCTCTCTTTGGTGGGGGGGCGGTATGTCTTCCCGGTGCAATTGATGCAGAGCGATCGTTACATTGGGCAGCGGCTGGCCCTGGTGGGGGATGCAGCTCATGGGTGCCATCCTGTAGGAGGGCAGGGCCTGAATATGGGGATTCGGGATGCAGCGGCTCTGGCCCAGGTATTGCAGGAGGCCCATCAGCAGGGCCAGGATATTGGAACGGTGTCGGTACTGCGGCAGTATGAGCGCTGGCGGCGGTGGGAAAATTTGTGGATTCTGGCCTTTACCGACTTTCTCGATCGCTGCTTCTCTAGCCAATGGCCACCAGTGATCGGATTGCGGCGTCGAGGGCTCTGGCTCTTGAACCATGTCCAGCCTGTCAGAAGATTGGCCTTGCGTCTGATGACGGGGTTAATGGGCCGATCGCCCCGACTGGCCCAACCCGATCGTTAAGGCCAAAACTATCAGGGGCGCGGTAATCGCGCCCCTAAAACATATCGGTCACTTACCCAAATTAAACGGGTAGAATTTTAATATTGAGCTTAATCATCGGCCAGTTTGACATTCCTAGCTAGACCCAAAAGCTGCAGCACTTGAATCGTCATCCAGGTGAAGTCAATTTCCCACCAGCGCAAGCCATGGCGGGCAGAATACTGATAGGCATGGTGGTTGTTGTGCCAGCCTTCGCCAAAGGTCAATAGGGCAACCCACCAGCAGTTGGTAGAGCGATCGCCGGAATCGTAGGTCTGGTAACCAAAGGCGTGGGTGGCACTGTTTACAAACCAGGTGAAGTGATAGACCATCACCAGGCGAACAAAAATTCCCCAAACCACAAAGGACCAGCCTCCGAGAAAATACAGTCCGATCGCTAGGGCAATCTGGACAGGCAGGAAGTACTCTTCCAGGAATTGATAAACCGGATCGCCGCTGATGTCTTTGGTAAATCGGGGAATTTCTTGCTTGGCCGGAACTTCATAGAGCATCCAGCCCATGTGACTCCACCAGAATCCTTTGCCGGAGTCATGGTGGTCATTATCCTGGTCTGAATGCAGGTGGTGGTGGCGGTGCAACCCAATCCACTCAATCACCCCGCCCTGGCAGGCCAAACTACCGCAAAACACCAGAAAATACTCCAGCCATTTAGGCACCTGGAAGCTACGATGGGTAACCAGTCGGTGTAACCCCAGGGTAATTCCCAGTCCACCGGTAATCCAGTAAAGAAATACCATTAAGCCTACCGCTGTCCAGCTAAAATTACTGGGCAGAAAAGCAAATAAAGCACCAGCATGGACAATAGCCATGAACAGGATAACGTGCCATGAGTAGGGACGTTTGGTTGAAGTTGCAATAGTCATTCAGAGGCCTTTTTAAGTTGTTAATCAGGTTTTGCGGTCACGAGAGAAGTCCCTGACACATTGGATGCATCAGTATTGCACAATACATTCCCCCGAAGACCTATAATGCTCTCCGCAAAGGGGAACGGGTTACAAATGATTAGTTTAAAGTTAGAAAACTTAGAAGACGGTCTTTTTTCGATTTTTTCTGGTATTGACGCCCAGGTCAAGGAAAATCTCCAGCGGGTGCTGACAGCCTTTCGACGCTACCGGATAGGCAGCCACCATTTCGCTGGGGTAACGGGGTATGGGCATGACGATCTGGGGCGGCAGGCCCTGGATCAGGTCTTTGCTGAGGTGATGGGGGCAGAGGCCGCGATCGTGCGGGTGCAATTTGTCTCCGGCACCCATGCGATCGCCTGTGCCCTCTACGGCATTTTGCGTCCCGGAGATGAGTTGCTGGCGGTTGCAGGCCATCCTTATGACACGCTGGAGGAAGTGATTGGCCTGCGGGGGAAAAACCAGGGCTCCCTGGCGGAATTTGGTGTGACTTACCGGGAACTGGATCTGACGCCCGCCAATAGCCTGGATTGGGAGGGACTGGCAATGGCGGTGGGAGCAAAGACCCGCATGGTCTTAATTCAGCGATCCTGTGGGTATTCCTGGCGGCCCAGTCTGACGATCGCGGAAATCGAGCGGATCGTGCGCCTGGTGAAACAGCAGAATCCCCAGACGATTTGCTTTGTGGACAACTGCTACGGGGAATTCGTGGAAAATCGAGAACCCCCTGCCGTAGGTGCAGATCTGATTGCCGGGTCTCTGATCAAGAATCCGGGCGGGACGATCGTCCCAGCCGGAGGATATGTGGCCGGTCGAGCCGATTTGGTGGAAGCGGCGGCCTGTCGCCTGACGGCTCCGGGGGTGGGCAGTTCCGGGGGGGCGACGTTTGACCAGAATCGGCTGCTGTTCCAGGGACTGTTTCTGGCCCCCCAGATGGTGGGGGAGGCGATGAAAGGCAATTGGCTGACGGCTCAGGTGTTTCATCAACTGGGCTATCCGGTCAAACCGCTGCCCGATGCACCCCAGCGGGATGTGATTCAGGCGATTCAATTGGGTTCACCTGAGAAATTGATTGCCTTCTGTCGGGCAATTCAGCAAAATTCCCCGATCGGATCCTATCTGGACCCGGTGCCCGCCGAGATGCCCGGTTACGAGAGTCAACTGGTAATGGCTGGAGGCACCTTCATTGATGGCAGTACCTCCGAGTTCTCGGCGGACGGGCCTCTGCGAGAGCCTTATGTGGTTTACTGCCAAGGGGGTACCCACTGGACCCATGTGGCGATCGCCCTGGAGACAGCGGTGGCAGTGGTGGGCCCGGCCTGACTGGCAGACCCACCCCGGCTCTGCGGGCCATCCCTCCTGGGAGCAGCAGGGCCACTTGCTTTGTCTAAACCAGTTCACCGGTTTCCTGAAGGGAATGCAGGCGATGGTAGATGCCCGCCTGTTGCAACAGTTCGGTATGGCTACCGATCTCAGCAATTCGTCCTTGGTCCAGAACTACGATCTGGTCTGCTTCCCGGACTGTACTGAGCCGGTGGGCAATGATGATCAGGGTGCGGGTGCCAAAAAGGTTCCGCATGGCTAACTGAATCGATCGTTCAGACTCGTAATCCAAACTGGAAGTGGCTTCATCGAAGACCAGGATGTCTGGGTCTACCAGTAGAGCGCGGGCAATGCCCAATCGCTGACGCTGGCCTCCAGACAGGCGCAGCCCCCGTTCGCCGACGATCGTCTTATACCCTCTGGGCAGATGTTGGACAAATTCATCCACTCGGGCAATCTGGCAGGCTTCCTCCACCCGGGCCAAGGGAACCGTTGGATTGCCATAGGTGAGGTTATCCAACAGGGTGCCGTTGAAGACATCCACCTCCTGGTGAACGATCGCCAAGCGTCGTCGGTAGCGGGTCACATCCAGCCTCCGGATGTCTTCCCCATCCACCAGAATGCTGCCCTGGGTCGGCTCAAAATAGCGAAACAGTAATTTCACCAGGGTAGATTTGCCGGAGCCCGATCGGCCCACCAGGGCCACAGTCTGACAGGGTTCAATCAGGAGATTAATGTCTTGTAACACTGGGCGGACTGGGTCGTACCCAAAGCTGAGATTGGAGAAATGGACTTTCCCCGTGAACTGATAGGGCGGCAGGGGTGGGTTCAGTTCAACCAGATTAGCAGCATCGGAGCCGATCGGATGGTGCATGAACTCATGAAACCGGGCCATGGAGGCATAGCGACGGGCAAAGACTTCAGCCAGGTTACTGATCGGTTCCAACTCGGCATAAGCCATGCTGGAGATGGTCAGGGTGGTGACGAAGTGACCCAGGGAGATCTGGCCTTTGACGGTGGCAAACAGGGTGAAGGCCAGGATACCAAAGACACAGGTCTGGACGATCGTCCGGTGCCACATGTTCAACTTGACGTAACCAAAATGGACTCGGTAATCCAGGACTTTGAATTCCCGATCCCAACGTTGCTTCTGCCGTTTGAGTTCGGAAGATTCTGTAGCAAAGGCTTTGATGGTTTTAATGTTTGTGACAATTTCAGAGTTACGACTTTCTGTTTCTTCCATGTAATGGTCCAGCATGGTCTCCTGGGTGACCAGTTGCTGCAAATTCTGAAGGGTAAACCCCAGAATGAAGATGAAGGAAGCTAGAAATAACAGGGCGATTCGCCACTCAATTAGCCCAATCACAATGAAGATGCCCAGTACTCGAACCAGTTTGGGAACCAGTTGACCCGTGATTTCTGGATAGGTCCAGGTGTGGTTGGAGATTCCTCTGGCAACTCGTCCAGCGATCCGGCCTGGATTGTTCTCGTCATAGAATTCCAGGGGCAGGGTCAGAACCTTTTCCAGAGCTTTCTGGGAATGGTCTCGACGAGCCCGAAAAGCTGTATCCCACTGAAACCAGTGGCCCAGCCACGGTTGGATGGGGGCCCGGACAACCGTAACCAGACAGATTATGGTGAGCAGAACTCCTAGGGCCAGTTCACGACTGGAGGAAGTGCCAACCAGGGTTGCAGAACGGTCAATCAGATGTTGTAGAGGGCTGTCTACAGCCTGACTGGACAATACATTCAGAATTTGTCCGATCGCATAGGGAACCACCAGGTCAATCACCTCAAACAGACTGACCATCACAACACTAAAGAGGGTAATCAACCAGTAGTGTCGATAATATTTCAGGATGTCATTGAACTTAGCCACAATACCCCCTCTAACAGATCGCTAGAATGGTTTAGGGATCGTTATTATATGCTACAAAATAATACTTATACTACAACCCGATCGGGTGAACCTGTTTAGTTGATCTGACTACCCAGAGGCCCTACATCTCAAACGGTCAGCGGTTTTTACGGGTTCGGTATTAATGGTCTAGCCGTTATACTCAGCAGAAGGCATGATTCGTTATGGCAGGTAGGGAACTCTAGATTTAGTTTTGTTTTTGAGCATCTACTTATGTTGGAAAGGACACTGGGAGGAAGGTATCAGATTGTCCGGCATTTGGGAGGCGGTGGATTTGGGCAAACTTTCTTAGCCAGGGATTTGCACCTACCCAACCAACCCGCTTGTGTAGTCAAACAGCTTAAGCCTAAAACCTCCAGCCCCATTGCACTCCAGACTGCAAGATCCCTGTTTAACAAGGAAGCGGAGGTGCTTTATATTCTGGGGGAGCACGATCGGATTCCCCGGCTCTTCGCCCATTTTGAGGAAAATCGGGAATTTTACCTGGTGCAGGAATTTGTCGAGGGGCAAACACTCAACCAGGAGATTGTGGTGGGGAACACCCTCCGGGCATCCCAGGTGCTGGAAATCCTGGTGGATGTGTTGCAGACCTTGCAGTTTGTCCATCAGCAGCAGGTGATTCATCGAGATATCAAGCCCTCTAATCTGATTCGCCGCCAGGAAGATGGTCGGATTGTCCTGATCGACTTTGGGGCTGTGAAGCAGATGGGGATACCGGTGATCGAGAACTATGACCCCACCACATTGACGATCGCCATTGGTTCCCCCGGGTTTACACCAAATGAGCAGATTGCCGGGAAGCCCCGCTTCAGCAGCGATCTCTATGCTCTGGGGGTTCTGTGTATTTGCGCTCTAACTGGGGTGGGATCACAACAGTTACGGGAGGATCCCCGTACCAGTGAATTGCTCTGGCGCGATTCTGTTGAGATCGATCCACATCTGGCAGATGTGCTAGATCGAATGGTCCGATTTGATTTTCGCCAGCGCTATCAGTCTGCCGGAGAGGTCTTGCAAGCATTGCAGCCCCTGATAGAACCTATGATCTTGCCTGCGGCAGAGGGGCCTCCCGCTCCAGGGATAACGCCAGTCGATGCAGAATTCTATCTGGTCTGGCTGGAGCGAGGAGATGAATTGTTTCAGTCCCAGCGATATGAGGATGCGATCTCAGCCTATGACAAGGTGATTCAGATTCGACCAGAGGAGTATCTGGCCTGGTTTAAGCGGGGAATTGTGCTGGAGACTCTGAATCAGTATGAGCAGGCTCTGGGGGCTTATGACCGGGTGATTCAGTTGCGGCCTAAGGATTACCTGGCCTGGTTAAAGCGAGGAAAAGTACTGGAAAACTTGCACCAGTATGAAGAGGCAGTTGCAGCCTATGACCAGGTGGTGCAAATCCAACCCAATAATTACTGGGCCTGGTGTGACAAGGGGAGAGTCCTGGAGACTCTGCACCAGTATGAGGCTGGGGCGACAGCGTTTGATCGGGCAGTACAACTGAAGGCCGATTTTCGAGTGGCGATCGAAGGTCGTAAGCGGGTTCTGGTGGCATTGGATCAGATTGATACCCTCTATCATTTAGAGCACTATGAGGAGGTGCTGGTCAGTTGCCAGCGCTTGACTCAGGCCCAACCGCAGAATTGCCATGCCTGGTTGATGCTGGGGATGGCTCTGGAGAAGTTACAGCAGTACGAGCAGGCTCTGGCTGCCTATCATCAGGTGGTGCAGTTGCAGCCAGAAGATTCGATGGCTTGGTTTAACCAGGCGAAGGTCCTGGAAAAGTTACATCGTTATCAGGAGGCTGCCATGACCTACGAGCAAGTAGTGCAGTTGCAGCCTGGGCATTACTGGTCCTGGTATGACCGGGGCCGGATGCTGGAGAAATTGCAGCAGTATGAGGCTGCGATCGCGGCCTTCGATCAAGCTGTCCGGCTGAAGTCGGATTTCCAGCCTGCAGTAGAGGCCCGCAAGCAGGTTCTGGGTATGCTGAGCCGAAGTGAGCAGATTTCTCGCTCCAGGGGCGCACATCCTGGAGACAGCCAACTCATCTGGTTGCACCGGGGAATGGCCCTGGAAACAGAGCATCGATATGAGGAAGCTCTGGTTGCCTATCGGCAGGCGATCATACTGAAGGAGAATGGTGTGGAAGTTTGGCGGCGGCAGGGGCAGCTACTTTATCAGTTGGGCCATTTTGAGGAAACTGTGGCTGCTTATGAACAGGTTGTTAACCTGGATCCAGAGGATGGGAGTGCCTGGTTCTGTATGGGGGGAGCCCTGGCCCGGTTGAAGCGCTTTCGGGCAGCCGTGGCTGCTTTCGATCGGGCCATTCAGGTGAATCCGGAACGGGCTGAGTTCTGGTATTGGCGGGGTCGGGGACTGCAAGAACTGCAGGATTATGGAGAGGCGCTGGTTTGCCATGAACAGGCGATCGCCCTCAATCCAGCATTTCAGGCGGCGCTGGCCAGCCGTCAACAGGTGCTGGCTCGGTTAGGCCGATCGGTAAAGACAACAGAGGCGTTGTAAACAACGCCTCCCAAAGAACGATAAGTCTGATGGATTGGGGATCTAAAATCCTCGGAAGTTGTAACCAATGCCTAACACAACACCAACATCGACGGAGTCGAAGAAGGCAAAGTTAAACCCAGCAGTTCCCGTAAATTGGGGACCCAGAGGAACATCTACCCCTGCAGTGAGCAGGGGGCGAATGTAGCTGGTGTTCCCAGTTGAGATCGCCAGACCCCCTCCAAAGTAGGGTCCTAATCGATATCCCCCTTCCAGTACATAGGGGCTAAAGTCAAAAGTAACTGGCAGAGTGATGTAAACATCATTGCGAATCAGCAACATGGGTCGCACAGAAATATCTGGGTTCAGACCAATTTTGCTGAAGATCGCGAAACTGACATCATTGGTCAGGGCATTTTTACTGCCACTGATACCCAGGTTTGCTCCAAATCCAATGAAGCTGTAACTGGTTCTGGTCGCTGTACCAGGGGTAATCTGCACATCCGTCAGGGGAGGGGGGGCTTGGGCCACCGATTGGTCTGCAGGAGGGGTGGGTGCAAGGACAGCAGCAGAGGTTAGGGCTGTGCCCGGTGCCGGAACGAAGGGAAGTTTTTTGCTGGAGAAAGCGGTGGTTACTTGGGAGTTCAGGCCGGGGATCGGGGTGTGAGTTGGCACAGAGTCTTGTAGGCGCAGGGTCTGCCAGTCTTCCTGGGGTAGAGTTGGCGCAGAAGACGGACTTAAGTTGGGAGATTCAGTCTGGGTTGTTTGAACTGCAAGGGGAGATACAACAGAGTCAGAAGGAGCCCCATCAGGAGTGGTGGCCTGGGCGAATGGCATATAGCCAAAAATCCCGGCAACAGGCAGGCTCAGTATGACAGTCAGAGATCTTGAAAAATTTGTTTTCACAGGTCTACTTCCTCGCACCGCTTAACTGGATTTTGGGACTTAGTCTATCCACAGATTCTAAATTAATTTATTAGTAAATAGAATCAAATTGTTGATTAATTTATTAGTAAATAACATGGAACTTCTGATAGCTGATGGCCGGATATAGGGATTCTGTTGAAAGACTGCTCAGTCACCTGGCCACTTCAAAAAATTAGAGATTTGATAGATTGCGAAAGATTCAGGAGCCCTATAGTTCATCTATTCCCCCGCATTTAACGATCGAAATGTGTTGCAAAGTTTACATCGATAATCTTGTATCCTGTTGCTTTTTAATGTTTATGTATTGTGTTATTCATGGGTGATATTATCGCGCTTGCTACCCTGGGAGGATGTTTGAAAAATATTTTTAGTAAGGATTTAAAAAATATTTGATGGTTAAAACTGCGACTCCGTGAATAAAGTCGTTGGAGTCAATATTCCTGTAATTTTCAGCTTCTGGCTGAACCGGATGCAGTTGGCTGCTGACCTGTAACAATTGGGTGAAGTGTATGCCTCTGATGATGTGTTGCGAGCAGAGAACGATCGGCTGATAAAACGCCTGAGGGAACTGGGAGAAGATCCTTTTGCTTGGGTTGCTTCTTTGAAAACTCCAGTTTTCGCAGATACAAAAAAGCCCCCGGCAAAACTGGGGGCTTTCTCTGTTGCACCATCCTCCGGGGTAACAATGGACTTTCGCAAACATCTTCCAAAATGCCCATCTTCGAAGATTCATACGCAAAATCCTGCGAAAGTGCGCTCTTTTTGCTACAAGGGGGCAGAGGATGGGAGTATCTTTCAATGTTGCATTTGCCGTCGCTTGAGCATGAGGCTTAGCCCAGCAACGGCTGAAATACCAAAAAATCCAAGCGGTTCCGGCACAGAAGTAGGAACGGAAGGAAGCTCTTGCAAAATTTGAAATTCTTTCCAACCGACCCAACTAGGGCTAATCGTTGTCTCAATTTTGACTTTTTGTGCCGTAACAGGGGACTGAAAAATATAACTTAGCAAAGACGAGTAAGCGGTATCCCCCTCCCAGGTAAAGTTGAATATCCCATCTAAGTAAATGTTGTGTTTTGTATAACCACTAGGCCACTGATCAACAAAACCCGTGATTTGGTTAATGGTTGAAGCTTGACCTAAATCAATTTCAATCCATTGAGGAGAAAACCAAGGAACATTGCCAGAATTCCATCCAGTATTGTTGTCTCCATCAATTGCTTTATCGGGTGACATTGATGGGAGCCAAGTGCTGCTGGCAGTAGCGGTTCCATTAGTTGCTAGGTTTATAGATGCCGCATCCGCAGAGCAAGTAAATAGTAACGATGCAAGAACAACGAATACAGAAGTATCGACTTGACGCATTTTTGAATCCCTCTCCTATCGATTGCTGTAGTAAACGGGCTCACCTACTGTGGTGTGCAACAGGCTTGTATTCCTGGTAAGGATTGTGGATTAAATAACCTCGATTTCTTCAGCCCTCACCCCCAACCCCTGACCCGCTCCCAAATTTGGGCCTATCCATCACGCAAAAGTCTCTCGAACTCATGCCTTGTCAAGCTTTTAGCATCCGGTTGCATCTGAACCAATCACAACTTTTGGGACTATTTCGCACCCAATAAGGGAGCGGAATTACGATTTCTTCGCTCTTCAGTCACAAATGGGCTGAAACTGGCACAACCGATTTCTAGACCCTAGTGCTACCAAGTACTGCAGAGAGATCTGCGTAATGGATAGCAAATTTGGGAAAGGGGGCAAGGAGGTGAGGGCAATCAGGAGTTTGATACTTTATTTAATTCTCATTCCTGACCTGGAAAATTACCTATTTCTACGGAGAAAACTGAAGGACACAGGATCTGTGTGATATCTTTACCAAATCTTCACTGTTCCAACAGGTTCTCCAGGCGTTGCATAAAAATGGGGTTTCGCTCTGCTCCAGCCAACCTACGGAAAAAGTTTTGTCAGTCAATCAGGGTATGGACTTTTCCCCCTTGGAAGCAGGGACTATTCATTCCGGGAAGGCAAAGAGCTTGGTCCAGGGATCTCGATCGAGGCTCAAGTCCCGTATGTTCGATCGCTGTCCCAGCCGCAGATCAGCCCAGAGGGTTGTTCCCCTTTAGGGAGGGCCGGGGTGAGTCCGCCTGGGCACGAGGGAGGGCAACGGCTGCTGGAAAATGAATTATCAAAATTTCATTTCCTCTAGCTTTTACTGCTGTTGCCCTGGAAGCAAAAAATGGGAATCTTACCCTTATAGGAATGAGCCTGATTGACGGGTGAATTGCTGTGGGGACAGGTTTATGAGTTCTATTCGGTTTCTGGGTAACCTCCCAGTAGGTTAGGGCTTATCCCTACCAACGATTGATCCTGTGAGGGTTATGCGATTCAGTGGCATCAAGTTGTGCCATTAATTTAGAGACAGTATGCGTGCCTGCTAATCTTTAACTCTTATGATTAACGCTGCGACATCCGCTAAGGATATCGTTCTGATTATCGATGACAAGCCTGATAACCTGCGTTTGCTATCAGATTTATTGGCTGAGCAGCAGTATCAGGTTCGGCAGGCCCTGCGGGGGGATGTGGCGTTGAAGGCGGCTCAGCTCAGTCCACCTGATTTGATCCTGCTGGATATTATGCTGCCTGGAATGAATGGGTATGAAGTTTGCCGCCAACTCAAGGCAGATGCTCGAACTCAGGAAATTCCGATTATTTTCTTGAGTGCTAAAGATGACGAACTGGATAAGGTCAAGGCATTCAGTGTGGGCGGGTCTGACTATATTGCCAAGCCATTTCAAGCCATTGAGGTGCTGGCCCGGGTAGAACACCATCTGCAAATCAGTCGATTGCAGCGACAACTACAGGAGCGAAATCAGCAACTGCAGGCCCAAAATACGTTGCTCCAGCAGGAGATTTACGATCGCGTCATTGCTGAAACGGCCCTGCAGACGCTCAATCAGGAACTGGAAGCCAAGGTTGAAGAACGAACATTACAGCTTAAAGCAGCTCTGGAAAAAGAGCAGCAGCTCAATGAGTTGAAATCCAAATTGCTCTCAACCCTGTCCCATGAATTTCGGACCCCCCTGGCTTCTATCAGTATGTCTACTGAATTGATACAGGAACGCCTGTCTCAGGCCATCGGGGATTGGGGAAACAAACAACTTCAGCGAATTATTGAGAATATCCAGCGGCTTACCCAGGTTTTGAATAATGCCACCCTTCTGGCCCTGATCGACTCCCACTCGCTGGAGATTCATCCAGTTTCTGTGAACCTGTTTGAATTCTGTGCCAAGCTGCTAAAAGGCTACCCAAAACGGGTCCTGAATACCCTGCATTCCCTGGAACTGGTGGAGAGTCAACCCTCCAGTCCAGTGCTAGTCACTGCAGACGCTTTTTTGCTGGAACACTTGCTAATGAACTTAATCCACAATGCAGTTCGCTACTCCCCAGGGGGTGGCCCAATCCTGCTGCGGGTTGGGTGCGAGGATGGGCAAGCAGTGTTGCAGGTTCGAGATAGCGGCATTGGGATTCCGGAGGATGAGCAGGGGAAGATTTTCGATCGGTTCTACCGGGCTGATAACGCCAACTCGATCCCTGGCACCCCTGGGGCTGGATTGGGATTGGCAGTTGCCTGGGAGGTGGCCCAGTTGCTCCAGGGAACCCTTGGAGTGGCAAGTGGGGCGGGCCAGGGAACAACGGTCACGGTCCACCTCCCCCTAACCCCGGCAGGCCAAATTCCTGATCGACTCATCTCATTTTAAGTCTCGCCCTCTATTCATAAGTCTAGCTTCAAGTTAATGAGTCTCATTTCAAGGGAATAGTTGAAATCAAGCAATCAGCTCACCAATAGCCAGCCTGAATTCCGGTAATGCTGCTTGCGTGGTTGCTGCCCCTGTGACATAGGGTTACTGGGCGTTGCTGAATAGAAGTATGATTTTCGTGCTTGAGCCTTATGCAGCCCTCACCCTAGCCCTCTCCCAAAGGAGAGGGAACAAGAGTTTTAGCTCCCTTCTCCTGCGGGAGAAGGGTTGGGGATGAGGGTAATTCATATTTGCATTCAGCAAAGCCGGTTACTGTAGCTAGCTTTTATCCCTCCTAACATGGTTTAAGCGAGACTCACTATCTTGTCATGAGTCTATTTTTGAGTAAATGAGTCTCATTTTGAATTGGATTTGAGTGGAATATTAACCTTAAAACAACTGCCCTGGCCGAACTGACTTTCTATCGTGATATGCCCTCCATGCAGCTCTACCAGGCGTCGCACCAGAGCCAGCCCAATCCCAACTCCCAGACCCACTGGCCTATGAGCCATATCTCCTAAGAGGGGATTTATAGCTATCGCCTCTTGGGTTAGGACTCCTGTTGCTTCGAATCCTCTATCTGACCCAGGTATGGATCTAAGGGAATAGGCTGGCTCATCTTGTTGAGCACGGTCTGGATCTCGGCTAGGAAATCAAACTCGAACCGTTTTTGGGAAGATAGAATTCGCTTCAAGGCATCCACCACAATTTGCTCACAGACCTCTGGGGTCATTCCCGTTTGTTGCTGGTGGGCAAGCATGAAGCGTTGCAGGAAGTAGGCATACCCACCAGCCAGAAATCCGGTCAACATGGCGGTTTGCTGGTGCAGGTCTTCGACTTCTGCGTACAGGTCATCAATTTCTCGATTTAAGGATTGAAGGTCTTCGCGATCGTCTGCCCCTGGTATATTTTGCGCCATGCCCCATTCCCCTTACTGCCCTCATCTCTCTCTAGATTACCGGAGTTTGGGGCAGGAAAGAGCGCATGAAGCGCACAGGGGGAGATGTCCTGTCTCTTTCCCGCCACATCTTTGGACTGACGAAAATTTTTTGTCTACCTGCGCTGAAATTGGGAAGCTTCGTCACATTGAAGACCACTTTGTGGGGTTTCCCCAGTCACATCTATTGCAGGGGCTTTTTATTTGCATAAATGGGACTGGGGAGGCGTATTCTCTGCATTAATCTCTCCATCACTGAAAATTGGTTGTTAAGAGTTGCTGCATCGGGCTGGAAAAACCAATATCTTCCAGCAATAGCAGATATGGTGTTTATAGAGGATACTCTCTGTCCGATCAGAGATTTACACAACACCTCAGGACACCTCAGTTAGATAGTATTACCCATGCCATTGACAACCCCTGCCGCGATTTTGGGGCTGTTCAGAGAGTCATCCTGATGCTCATAGACGCGCTCTATAGTCAGGGAGTTTAACCATGGTTTCTCAGCTTCTGAAAATATCTCTTACTGCTGCTGGAGCGGCCCTGATTGGGTTGGGCATATCCAGTATGGCGATGCCTGTTGCCCAGGCGGCTACGATCGTCAATGGCCTGACCTTTTCCGTTGCTAATTCTTGGGGCCAGGGCGTGGGATCCAATAGCCTTTTGGGCAAGGCTGAAGTGGGTCACTACTCCTTTACAGAAGCCCGTGGCCTTGCTGAATATAATCTGGCCGGTCTGACCCCTGGATCTGCCTCGATCACCTTCAATGTCTTTAAACTGAGTGGTTTAATGACCTCTACTACATTCTTTCCATTTATTAGCAACATTAAAATTGTTGCTTACAGTGGCAATAACCAGGCGGACATTGCTGATTTTCAGGCTCCAATAATCGGGACAGTAGATGAGTTCAATACGGTAAGCCTCTTTTTAGGTAAGACCCTAACTTTTGATATTTCCTCAATTTATAATACTGCCCTTGCGAATAACCTGTCGTCTCTGGGAATTCGTCTGCAACTTGAGCCAATACAGCCACCAGGATCAATCTCCTTTATTAAGGGAGCTGTGATCTTTGATGACTTTCGTCTGACTGTGGACAATCAAACGGCAGGGGTGCCTGAACCCATGATGGTGGGTGCACTGTTGCTGTTCAGTTTCGTTGTTACTCGTTGGAACCAACATCGTGTAAATTGACGAAGTTACTGGATAGAAGCCGCTTTAATGTTAAATGTGAGGTAGCTCAATTCATTCTTAAGCGGTGCAGCAACGTGGATCTTCCCCTGATTGGCCGAGCCAGAGCAATTGAAGCAAAAACTGCGATCGTGGCCGCTGAAGGAACCTTCACCTATGGAGCGTTACTCCGCAGGTCTGGGCAAATTGCTACGATGCTTTTAGAGGACACCGTTGATTTACAGTCACAGCGGGTGGCATTTCTGATTCCCTCTGGGTTTGAGTATGTTGCCACCCAGTGGGGGATCTGGCGGGCCGGGGGCGTGGCGGTTCCCCTATGTGTGGTCCATCCCCGGCCTGAACTGGAGTACGTGATTGCGGATGCAGCAGCAACGATCGTCCTGGCCCATCCCGATTTTGAGGCGATTCTGCGCCCCGTTGCTGAGGCACGAGGGCTGCGCTTTATCCTCACCTCGGACCCACTCCCGGTTCAGGAGGGGAGTCTACCCGTGGTGGACCTGAGCCGACGGGCGCTCATCCTTTATACCAGTGGGACAACCGGAAAACCCAAGGGGGTGGTGACCACGCACCAAATCATCCAGGCCCAGGTCACGAGCCTGATTACGGCCTGGGGATGGACGGCGTCCGATCGCATCCTGCATGTCTTACCTCTGCACCATATTCATGGCATTATCAATGTCCTTACCTGCGCCCTCTGGGCTGGGGCAGAGTGCCACATGTTGCGGAAGTTTGAGGTCCAAAGGGTGTGGGATGGGATCATGGCGGGTCATCTCACCCTGTTTATGGCTGTTCCAACGATTTACGCCAAGTTGATTGCAGGCTGGGAGGCCGCAACGGCAGATCAACAACAGCAGATGTCTGAGGGTTGTGCGGCTCTGCGGCTGATGGTGTCGGGGTCAGCGGCTCTCCCGGTGCGAGTGCTGGAGCAGTGGCAACGGATCAGCGGCCATTTCCTCCTGGAGCGCTATGGTATGACGGAAATTGGTATGGCCCTTTCCAACCCCTTAGAGGGACAGCGGTGCGCGGGATATGTGGGTCAACCCCTGCCCCAGGTGGAGGTGCGCCTGCTGGATGAGCAGGGCACGATCGTCCGGCCAGGGGTGCCGGGAGAGATTCAGGTCAAAGGTCCTGGGGTGTTTCTGGAATACTGGCAAAGGCCGGAAGCAACAGCCAAGGCATTTCAGGATGGCTGGTTTTGCACCGGAGATCTGGCCGTGGTGGAAGCGGGTAACTACCGCATTCTGGGCCGTATTAGCGTGGATATTATCAAAACAGGGGGATATAAGGTATCAGCCCTGGAAATTGAGGAAGTCCTGCGGACCCATGATGAGATTCAGGATTGTGCCGTGGTGGGGGTGGCCGATCCAGAGTGGGGCGAGCGAGTCTCTGTGGCTCTGGTATTGCGATCGGAGAGTACGCTGACCCTGGCTACCTTACGAAGTTGGGCCAAGGAACGGCTGGCTGCCTACAAAGTACCGGCTCAGATGGTGACGGTTGCCGAACTGCCACGTAACGCAATGGGTAAGGTAACGAAGCCAGAGGTGGTTCAGCTATTTAACTGAGGCCAAGACCCCCGCCCCCTCGGACACAAGCCATTGATGAACCCTATATCAGAGCCGAATCACGAATTGAGACTCGGAGTTGCGAGATCTTTCCACGCGCTGAAGCAAAAGTAAGTCATCCAACTGATCAAAAGAGAGTAATCTCCGGGCAATTAAAATTTCTCCTAAGCGCCTGTGGGAATATTCTTGTTCCGCCAGAACAGAATGCAATTGCTGCGGCGTAATGATTCCCCGGATAACCAGCATGGAACCTAACAGGGTGGGATCCTGATTCAGGATGTCCTGCTCTAGCAGGAAATGATCTAATTCGTCAAAAGTCAGGACCCTTTTCTCGATCAAAATTTGCCCTAAGCGCTTTCTACTGGTTCCCTGTTCTGCCAGAGCAAGAATCAATTGATCCCTCGAAATTATGTTTTTCTTGACCAGGATTTCTCCCAGTAATGTCTTCTTTAAGTTCAGTGTTTGCATAGATCCAGGCAATTCTCTATAACTGATTGGAGGGGATTTAAGAAGTGAAATACCTTTGCTTAGCGATAGTTTGAGTGACAAAGAAGATCAAATATACTCCAGTTCACTCAGTAGCACGGTAGATAAAGCATGTATATTTAAGCACCTCTCAGGCATTCCTTGAAGTTATTATTGCCATCTGCAAATGGGAAATGGAAATTCTGCGGCCATCTTCATCATTTTTTGATAAAAAAGCACCGACATCGCCCCAATATGAAGGTTGTGTCGCAGTTCTCTGAATTAGGACGATCCCTCCCCATCCATAAATTGCGGGACCCGCAATGTTTTGACCTTGCCTGGAAAGGGTTTTAATAAAACATGGCCTAAAATTGGACTAAATCTTAGCTAGTTTTTTTGTACTACTTTCCGATTGATGGGGGTTTTCTGGAATTGAGCTGACTCCTGCCTTTTTATAACCGAATTCCACGTAGATTGGCCCCACTTAAGGTGGCCCGGCTCAGATCCGCGTCCGTCAGCACAGCTTCACTCAGGTCCGCCTGGGTTAAATCAGCCCCGTGCAGTGAACTATGGCGCAGATCCGCCGCATGCAAATTACTTCCGAGCAGAATCGCTCCACTCATTTCGGTATTGATCAATGTAGCCTTGGCCAGGAAAGCCCCTGTCAGATTGGCTCTGGTTAAATCAGCCTGGGAGAGGTCAACCGCTTCCATGGTGACATAGCTCAAATCTGCGCCGCAGAGAAAAGCCCCCTGGAGAGAAACCTCGGTCAAAAGGGCACGGCTAAAATCAGCATGACTCAGGTCAATATGACTCAGATTGACCCCCACCAGGTGAATGCCAGAGAAATTGCGTTCCCCTGCTGCGTATCGCTCTATCAGTTCAGATCCATTCATGCGATCGTCCCTCCCTCTTGCGTACCTTGTGATGACTCATCCCAGTGAGCAGGCAATTCCACCGTAAAACAAGTTTGCCCAGAACCACTCTCTGCCCAAACAGTTCCCCCCAGATAATTGGATAACTTTTGGACTAGAGCCAGTCCCAGCCCCGTCCCCCCATGTTTCCAGGGATCGGCACTGGGAATGCGATAAAAGCGATTAAACACAGTATCCAATTCGCTGGCAGGGATTTCGATACCGGTATTGCTCACCCTGATCCGAAACCTGCCCGAGTCCGTTAACTGGACGGCAATGTCAACCCGCTCCTGTGCAGGGGTGAACTTGTACGCATTGCTAAACAACTCTCCGATCAAACGGTTAAACAGAAACAGATCAGAAAACAGAGGCGGTAAGGTTGCAGCAACGTCAAGTATCCAAGTTTGCTGACGACTGGTAAAGCGCTCCTCATAGGTTTCAACCACCTGGGGTAACCAGTCCTGCAGGAGAATTTTACTCACGATCAGGGGTTGGGTATTAGCATCCAGTTGCTGCAACATCAGCAAATCATTGATCAGGTTAATCTCCCGATCGCATTCCTCCGCCAAGATCTTCAAACAGCGGGCCACCTTATCTGTTTTTCTGGAGGTGCCAGATTTCCAATTCTCAGCCGGGAGGACGTGCAGTTCACGCAGGATCATTTCCAAGAGTTGGGTTGACATCTTAATGTTGGAAAGAGGAGTCCTGAGTTCGTGGGAGATGGTACTGAGAAAATCGTCCTTCAGAAGGTTGAGCTTTTGTAACTCCTGAATCTGGCTTTGGGCTTTTTGATAAAGCCGGGATTGTCGGATGGCGATCGCACATTGATTGGCGACCTGCTGCACCAGTTGGATTTCCTGCCGATTAAAACAATAGTCACTGTGATGCAGGAGCCAGAGATCCCCCAGGATTTGCTGTCCATCCGTAATCGGGCAAGCCAGTAAAGAGATCCGCTCTCCCGCCGGATAGGTTGCGAGGGGGCAAAACTGTAGGGGCTTCCCCTGCAACAGGGAGTCATAGATCTCTACAAAGTCTGCCATTAAGATGTTGTACTGATTGCACAAGCAGCTATTCGCTGCATATTCGTAATAGACCGTTGCTATTCTTTGGGAAATATTGTAGAGACTGGTGTGACAACTTTTGAGATTCAGCGTCAGCGATAATTCTCGAATCGCCGTTTGCAGAATAATGTTTTCATCCAGAGTGTCCCGCACTTTCTCCGTAATCCGCCACAGGACGGCCTCTGAACCGAGTGCCCGTTGAAGTTGTGTGGTGCGCTGCTGAACCTGAGATTCCAAATCCGTATTCAGAGTCTGCAATTCTTGATAGAGTTCTGCCTGATGAATCGCGACAGCAAGCTGATGCTCAATCCGCTGTAATAACTCAATTTCCCATAACTGCCATTGACGGACCTCGCTACATTGGTGGGCAATTAATAACCCCCAAACAAATTGACCAGAAGGAGCTGGTACGAGATAGCTGGTTTGATCCTCCAAGGCAAACAGGATTGGCATAACCAGTTGGGCCTTGACCTCGAATGTTTCTAAAAGCTGAACATAAGCCGGATCAAGCTCTGATTGATGAATATTGCTGATCGCCTGATAATGTCCCATCTGGTACAACTTTGTATGGGCCAGGGGAAAATTTCCAATTTCCCAACCCAGAAGGGATGCATACTGCGGTGAGCAGGCCTCAGCCACGATCGAACCCACCACATAGGAAGGAGCATTCATTTGACAAATAATCACCCGATCAGCCAGCAAAAACTGCTGTACTTGCTCCACCGTTGCTTGCAGAACCTGTTGCAAATCAAGAGATTGACGAATGTTATAAGTAACGGCTTCTATTAATCTTTCCTGTGCCGTTTGAAACTGTAAAGCTATCTCTGTTTGATGCTGTTCTTCCTCGCTGTGCTCCTGCTCAAAAAGTGTAGATTTTTGCTCACTAATATCAACAATTAAACCATCACAAATAGTCTCCTGCTGACTATTCTGTCTTGCTTTTCCATTGATTTGAACCCACTTAATCTGTCCGGAAGGCAGGAGAATCCGTCCCTTCCATTTCAGGGGCTGTAATGTTTGTAGGGTTGTTGCAACTGCATTTCTCCAGGAAAGAACAT
This sequence comes from Leptolyngbya sp. 'hensonii', assembly GCF_001939115.1. Classification (GTDB taxonomy): domain Bacteria; phylum Cyanobacteriota; class Cyanobacteriia. The sequence continues at coordinate 216,214 of NZ_MQTZ01000002.1, forward strand.
CTTCTGGATAAATGCTCGCTTCAATTGGATTCTCAGAGGTTAAGGCAGTTTCCGGCTCAGCTTCAAATAGTTCGCGAAAGCCCGAACTGACATACGATACCTGAATGCTCCCATTCACCTGAATGATTCTGTAGACAACACCAGGAAAATCAAAATCACGAAACCAGTCTATTCTGTGCTGGGATGGGTCATTCTGGAACGGGTCATTTTGAGCATGGGCAGCAGTAGGAATGGACATAAACGCTTATGTTCGGCTCAGCCGATAGATAGCTGCGAACCTGCACTCTCCTTGTAATACCAATTTAAACTGTGATGGCAGCACACCTTTTTTGGCCAGGTGTTGTCAGCAATCCCTCGGATGAGATAGCCGACGGCAACCCACTTTAATCGGCATACCTTAATAATTCCCAGGATGAGGCAGAAAAGATAAATAGAAAGAAATTCTTAAGAAGTCATATAGGAAGTTTCAGGTGCCTCACCTCAGCCTATCGGCAGTTCAGGGTGGATTTTAATCTCAGGGCAAATCCGGCAGTCAACAGGGTCAACAGGGCTGTAACCCAGAAAGGCATGCTGTAGCTAATCCCCACTAAAATCCCTGCGACTGCCGGTCCCAGCGCATTCGAAATACTCAGATAAGATGCATTAATTCCCTGTACCTCTCCCTGCTCCCGATCGTTGCTGTTGATCGACAGCATGGAACTGATCAACGGCATCGGAAAAGAATTGGTAATTCCCAGCAATCCAGCCAGCACAATAAAGGCTGGCAACGATGGAAAAAGGGGAATCAGCAGGAAAACCAAGGCCCGCCCTGCGATCGCCCCCGCCAGCACATCCACCAGGTTAAACCGTTTGGTCAGCGGATCGACCGCAAAAACCTGGGTCAGGACACCGACGACCCCAATCAAGGTAAAGACGATCGCCAGGGTATGTGCATTTTGACGCAGGACATGCAGAAAAAATGGCTGGAATGCAAAGGTGAAAATGGTAAAAGTAAACCCACTCATAAATGTCAGCATGAATGCAGGGCCAATTTTGGGACGCTGCACAGCCCGCAGGATTTTACCGAAGCGGAATATCCCCCAATTCAGGTGCAGGATTTCTCGGCGAGGCAGGGTTTCTGGCAGGAGCAGTGTCGTCAGAACTACCGCAATCAGAGCGATCGCCGCACCAACAAAGAAGCTCATTCCCAGGGGAGAAACCCCCGGAAACGTGGGTAGAGACTGGGCAAAATAGCTGATCGCAGGTCCGGTCACAAAGCCCAGGCGGAAAGCTGCATCAAATAGCCCAAAAGCTTTGGGACGATCGGCAGGGGTGGTGGTGTCACTGATCACGGCCTGGGCTATGGAGGTATTCCCCCCGGTCAAACCATCCATAATGCGAGCAGCAAAGAGCAACCAGGCAAAAGGGGTAAAGCTGGCAACCAGATTTGCGATCACCGTTCCGATCAAGCTGATGACCAGCAGAGGCTTCCGACCCATAAAGTCAGAGAAGCGGCCCAGGACAGGAGCCGCTAAAAACTGCGAAATGGCATAGCTAGTAGTCAGAAGACTGGCCTGGAAGTCGCTCAGACCAAATTCTTTGGCGTAGGGATACAGAATCGGAATGATGATTGTAAAGCTAACAGAGTTGATAAACGCGATCAGGGCAATGATCCAGAATTTCAGAGGCAGGTCAAACTTTGCTTTCAGGGCTCTGAGCAAGGGTGGATGCTCCTTTAGCTAGCACATTCAATGGGTTGAGTATCGCACACCTGCTTGCTGAATAGAGTTGAATCGTGGGACTTACTTATTCTTACTTGGACCCAAAAATAGAAATTGAGTCTCAATTTGAGATATTAATCTCTTACAATAAGTCTTATTGTATTTATATTGGACTTAAAAAGATTGATTGAGTCTCAAAATAAGATATGAATTTGGGTTGATGCCTTAAAAAGAGACTCATTGTATTGATTTTAGACTTAATGATATAGATTGAGTCTCATTCCAAGACAAAGGCAGCAGCAGTTCTAGCTGGAATTCTGAATGGGTTTAGGACTTGCTATAATGGCGACCGACTCAGAGCAAGGAGCGTAGTGATGATGGTTTTACAGCAGGCTCTGATGGCGATCGTACTCTCCGCTGTCCAGGCAGGTCATTCCTTCGCTCCCAGGGCAACGAATCCGCCGATCGCGGCAACTCGATCCGGACTCAAGCCAAATCGAATTTCCCTGAGCAAGGGTAGGAGTTTTAACCTTTACCTCCCGTCAGAATTGCGCATCACTGTTGCTGCTCAGGGGCTGAAGCGAGTTCGGTTTATGGCTCCCAGTCCCGATGGTCGGATTTTTGTCACCGATATGCATGACAAAACCGACAACCAGAAGGGCAAAATCTATATTCTGCAAGACTTTGATACTAAGCAGAACCGCTTCCGTCAGGTCATTCCCTATCTCACAGGGTTACGCAATCCGAACAGCATCACCTTTCATACCGATCGAGCAGGTCTGCAATGGCTTTACGTGGCCCTGACCGATCGACTGGTGCGCTACCCCTACCGCAATGGGGATAACGCTCCCTCCGGTAGTTTGCAAGTCGTGGCCCAGTTTCCAGCCTATGGCCTGAGCTACAAGTATGGCGGTTGGCACCTGACCCGCACCGTGCTGATTGCCAATGAGAAAGTGTATGTTTCAGTGGGCAGCAGTTGTAATGCCTGTGAGGAAAAGGAAGCAGTTCGAGCGACAGTGTTAGAAATGGATCTGGATGGCAAAAATCAGCAAATTTTTGCTAGCGGCTTGCGCAATGCGGTGGGCCTCAAGTGGGTGGAAGGGCAGTTGTTTGCCACCAACATGGGCTCCGATCATCTGGGGGACGATCGGCCAGAGGAAACTTTTTATGCCCTCAAACCCCAGCAAAACTATGGCTGGCCCTACTGTTATCAATACCAATCTCGCCTCTACGCCGATCCCCAATTTCAATCCTCTTCCAAGCGGGTGAATTGCGGCACCGTTCCCCTGGCTACCACGACCTTCCCTGCCCACAGTGCGCCCCTGGGCCTGGAATATTTTGAGTCTACTTCCCCGATCACGAGCCTAAAAGATTCTTTCCTGGTGGCCCTGCATGGCTCCGGCAAAATTAGTCTGGGCCGGGGTTATCGGGTCATTCGGGTCCGTCCAGGCACCTCCCCCCAGGACTTCATCACCGGCTTCCTACAGCAGGGCAGAGTCTATGGCAGACCTGTGGATATTCTCAAATTTGGGCCAGCGGCGTTTCTGCTGACAGATGACGATGGGGGCGTGATCTATTACATTTGGAAACCTGCTGCCGCACCCAATTAAACCAGGCATCCAGCCCCTCTCCCGTCCGAGCCGAAACAGGGATAATTGTTGCCTGGGAATTCATCTGGCGAATATTAGCCTCAATCCGTTGCAAATCAGCCTCCAGATAGGGAGCCAGATCCATCTTCGTGATCAGCAGACAATTCGCCTCCCGAAACATGATCGGGTACTTCAGAGGCTTGTCTTCCCCTTCCGTAAGGCTGAGCAGGGCCACTTTGGCATGTTCTCCCACCTCAAATTCCGCCGGACAAACCAGGTTGCCCACATTCTCCACAAACACCACCTCCAATTCAGCCGGATTATGCTCCTGCTCCAGGCGATGCAGACCACCGGCCACCATTTTGGCATCCAGATGGCACGATCGACCGGTGTTGATAGCGATCACCGGCACCCCATACTGGCGCAGGCGATCGGCATCCAGTTCCGTCGTCATATCCCCCTCGATCACTGCCAGTTTTAGTTCAGAGCTGAGGGTCGCCAGGGTCTTTTCCAGTAGCACCGTCTTCCCAGCACCAGGACTGCTCATGAGATTGAAACAGGTGATACCCCAGGCATCAAAATGAGCCCGGTTATGGTCAGCCCCGGCCTGATTGGCATGGAGCAAATTGATTTCCAAAGCAGCGTCAAAGGTTTGGTGCATAGAGGATTTAGGGTTAGAAGAAGCGTTGCAGGCAATACCTGTACGGGGAGTGATTGTCTTGGGAGGAGTGGCCCTGCGGGCCGTGATGGGACAGGCGTTGCCTGGGTCTCTACCAGGACATTTTGCACGCGGTATCCGCATAATCAATGCCATCGATTTTCAATTCCCGGCCCGATCGAATCTCCTCCATCGGCGATCGACAAGTCGGGCACGTATACTGGGTGCCAATCTGAGGCTCATACTCCTGTTGGCAAGCGTGGCAGAAAGCAATCAGGGGCGTCTCCCGAATCACCAGTTCTGCTCCGGCCAAAAAGGTATTGCGAGTCTGCACCTCGAAGGCAAATTGCAGACTCACCGGCTCCACACAGGTAAACTGACCCACCACCAGATGCACTCTGGCAATGGACGGACGATCGGGCTGGGCTTCCCACCAGTCCCGGATCGTCACAATCAAGGCCCGAGTCATATCCGTTTCATGCATACTCAGGTCCAATCCACCAGTTCTGGTTGGGCTTCGGGATGAATATAGGCAGGCTTGGCCTTGCGGGGCAGTTGGCCGGAGAGAACCAGGTGAGCCAGGGCATCACAGATGACGCGGGTGGCCATCAGGGAGGTGATGTCACTGATGTCGTAGGGGGGCGACACTTCCACCACCTCCAGCCCACAGACGGGAGCCCGCCGGATGATCTTACCCAGCAGGGCCAGGGCCTCCCGGGGCAGCAAGCCCCCCGGTTCTGGCCAGCCTGTGCCGGGGACAAACCCAGCATCAATACAGTCAATATCAAAGCTGATGTAAACACAGTCCGTTCCATCCATTGCCCGCTCCAGGGCAAACTCTACGGCGGCATCAATGCCCATTTCCGTAATGTCCGTAACCGTGAGGATATTGGTGGCCCGTTCCCGGCAGACCTTCACCCCCTGACGGGGCACTTGCCAGCCCCCGATCCCCAACTGCACCAGGTTTTTAGCCGGAGCATTCTTCATATTGGTGGCATGGAACCAGGGACAGGTGTGCATCCGCTCATCCAGGTCCGTTTCCTGGGTATCCACATGGCGATCGAAGTGAATAATCCCCACTTTCTTGTCTCCCAGGTGGCGGCAGACGCCTCGCACTGTGGGAAAGCCGATCGAGTGGTCGCCCCCCAGAATGATCGGAAATGCTCCCGAACTGAAGATATGGGCCACCCCTCTGGAAATCTGGTCAAAGGACTTCTCGTTATTAGCCGGAATGGTAAAAATATCCCCCACATCACAGAGGGTAATCTGTTCCCGCAGGTCAACCCCCAACTCAAAGTTGTAGGGGGTATAGAGGGCTGAGATGCGGCGGATACCCTGTGGTCCAAAGCGAGTTCCTGGACGGTAGGTTGTACCGGAGTCGTGGGGCACCCCCACCACCGCCACATCATATTCACCCACCCGGCGCACATCCTCCAGATAGGGGGCTTTCAGAAAGGTATTAATCCCGGCATAGTGAGGCAGTTCCCCTCTGGAGAAGGTGGGAATGGAGCGATCGCGAATACTCTCTGCTGCCTCCAACCCATACTCCAATCCTCGGGACACTTCCTGTTGCCAGCCCGTCAGGGGGAGGCGGCTTTCCAATTCCAGGGCTCGGCTGGCTTCCGTGGAGGGAGTTTCACCTCCAGCATTGGGGTTCTGAAAGAGAGGGGCATCTGTCATGGCATAGCTCCAGAATGATGGTGATGATCAACACAAAAGCCCAGGAAAGCAGCAACTCATTCGACACGGTTGCCTGTCTCTCCCGGGCTTTTATCCCGCCGTGTAACTGCCATCTCCTTTTACAGGAAGACCTTAGGATCACGAATTAAATAAGATGAACAATTGGGGTGCAGGGGTGTTGCCCCTGCTTGGGGGCTTCGCCCCCAAACCCCTACTTTATTTAGTTTTCGATCCTTAGCAGCTTACCTCTCTCGGACCAGACACTTAAGCTGGGGTTTAAGTCGGAACCCTAGAGGTATGTTTAATGTTTGGCTTTGAGCAATCGTAGCAGGGAACGCTACTTTATATCCTTGCTCAGGTATCCTGGACTTCTCGACACATTCTAAATCAAGGTGCTGAAAATTGATGCCTTGGATTCCCTAAATTCAGCCCCTATGGCAATAAATTGACATTTCGTTATTTTCGATACAAAAATAGCCCAATTAAGCAGCTATACCATTGTCTATTGCTAAAAAGGTTCTGAAAAGTTTAAGAATTTCTCAATTTCATAAGATCTCTAGGGTTCCGACCTGTAACTGAAATGGGTGGCTGGTCCGAGAGGGGTCGGTTTATCAGATTTTCCGGTATGGAAAAGCTAGATAGATTACACGGCGGGATAAAAGCCCGGGAGAGTTGTACAGCCCCTGCTGTTCTCTCCTGGGCTTTTGCATCTACTGGATTTCAGTTCATAGGGGTTGCCTGATTTGACAAGCCAGGATTGCCTGGAAAAATGACTTGACAACATAACCGTTTAGCAATTTACAGAAATTTTCTTCAGAACGCTTATAGTCATTCCTCAGGAGCTTTTCTCCCAATGTTAATTACCCATTCCAGGCATCAAAAGATGCATCAGCAAACTGCAAGCCGTACCCCTTTCAGTGAATCACCCCTGACCTCAGCCGCAAAACTATCTGTGCAGGGGGTCTATAAAACCTATGCCACAAGGGGGAAACAGAAACTAACTGTTTTGCAGGATATCAATTTTGAGATCTTCCCCCGGGAGTTTGTCTGTCTCGTGGGCTCCTCCGGCTGCGGCAAGTCTACCCTGCTGAACATCATTGCCGGACTGATTCCTCCTTCCGAAGGCCGGGTGACGGTGGATGGGCAATGCGTCACGGGGCGTCCTGGCTCCGATCGGGGCATGGTATTCCAGGGCTATACCCTCTATCCCTGGCTCACTGTAGCCCAGAACGTGGCCTTTGGCCTGCAGTTCCAGGGGATGCCCAAAGCGGAGCAGCGGGAGCGGGTACGCTATTTCCTGGATGTGGTAGGTCTGGGGCAGTTTGCCCACAGCTATCCCAAGCAATTGTCTGGCGGGATGAAACAGCGGGTGGCGATCGCTCGGGCTTTGGCCAATGAACCGGCTGTTCTACTGATGGATGAACCGTTTGGAGCCTTGGATGCCCAGACCAAAGAACAGATGCAGCAATTCTTGCTGGAATTGTGGGAGCGGACCCATGTCACCGTGCTGATGATTACCCACGATGTGGAAGAAGCCATCTACTTGTCTCAACGGGTTTATGTCATGGGCTCCCGTCCAGGCTATATCCAATCTGAGATTACGATTCCCCTACCGGAACACCGCGATCTAGATATCAAACTCTCTTCCGAGTTTGTTGCTGTTAAACGGCAAATTATTCATGCATTGCGTGATGATGCATTAACTGCATAGCCTCTATTCGTAATTTATCCAGTATTATTCACAGGCATATCCATGCTGAAAGTTTCCTCTTGGCTTCGTTGGATCGCCCTGGCGATCGTCTCTCTCTGTCTAACCATTGCCTGCTCCCAGCAGCCCACCCCCAATACCCCGACAACAGGCAGTTCCCCCCAATCCCAGCCCATCGTTTCAGCCACCAATAACTGGGTCGGATATTCCGGTCACCACGTTGCCGTCGGCAAAGATTTCTTCTCCCAGGAAGGGCTAAAAGTGCAGGATCTTTACTTCCAGAGCGCCAGCGAACAGATTACGGCATTTCTGGCTGGCAAGATTGATATGGGCTGGTTCACCTCCGGAGATGCAGTCCAGATGGTGGCGAAAGATCCCACAATTAAGATCATTTATCTGGTGGACTATTCCAATGGAGGAGATGGAATTCTGGGCCGTAATATCAAAGTCCCCCAGGACGTGAAAGGAAAGACGGTAGGCCGAGAGAATATTTTGTTTGAACGCATCCTCCTGCAGGCTTATTTACAAAAAGGTGGATTAACCGAGCAAGATGTTGTCATCAAAGATCTGGCTGCAGCAGACGCGGCAGCGGCTTTTACAGCGAAGCAGGTTGATGTAGCGGTGACTTACGAGCCCTTCCTGTCCCAAGCCGTCAAGCAAGGGGGCGGCGAAGTTATTTTTTCCACAAAAGACACCAACCTGATTGCCGATGTGGTAGTTGTGCGGGAAAAATTCCTGCAAGAGCGTAAAGCAGACATCAAGGCATATTTTCGCGCCGTAGACAAAGCAGTGAAGTTGCTCAACAGTGGGGATGCCGAAGCCCTAAAAATCTCAGGGACAAAACTGGGTGTGACTGGCGATGAAGTCAAAGAACAACTGACTGGAGTGAAGTTGTTCGACCTGGAGGGCAACAAGTCCATTGGGTTCAACAAGAGCAATCCCCAAAGTTTGATCGGCAATCTGGAACTGACAGCAAAGGGGGCCTATGACTTCAAAATTGTGCCCCAACCCATGAAAGCTGAGTCCCTGTATGACGACTCAGTTGTGATGGCCAGTTAACTCCCTTGTTCCTGCCCTGACGCCCACGGACTAAATCCCATCCCAGGCAGACCCTCCCATCCCTGCTTGGGATGGGAGAGGACGTAACGGTTCTTGGAGAAAATCGTGTCTACCCAAATTGTTTGTGAGAGCTGGTTTTCCACCCGCCTGGTGCAGGAGGGTCTGTATCTGATCACCGAGCCTCACTATTACTGGTATAACAGGGCCAATCTCTGGCTGATCAAGGGGCAAACCCAGGATCTCTTGATTGATACTGGCCTGGGCGTTTCCAGTCTGCGGCATTATATTGCTGCTCTGATCGATAAACCTCTGTTGGCGATCGCCTCCCACATTCACTTTGATCATTCTGGCGGCATGCACGAATTTGAGCAGCGGGCCATCCACGCTGCCGAAGCCGAGGCCCTGCGACAGGGGAATGATTACGAAGCCCTCTGCACCCCGGAACAGGGATGGGTCCAGCCTGAACACTTTGAACAGCTCCCCTATGCAGGCTTTACGGTTGAGACTTACACCCTCCAGGCGACTGAACCCACCCAGATTTTGCAGGCAGGGGACGTACTGGACTTGGGCGATCGAGCCCTGGAAGTCCTACATTTGCCGGGGCATTCTCCCGGTTGTATTGGCCTTTACGATGCCCGATCGCAGGAACTGTTCTCCGGCGATGTCATCTACGATGGCGAGCTGCTCGACGAACTCCACTGCAGCCACATCCCAACCTACATCACCAGCTATGAGCGGCTACAAAAGCTGCCGATTGAAACCGTCTATCCTGGGCACTATCCCATCTTTGGTCGGGAGCGCTATCACCAGATCTTGCAGGAATACCTGGACCGACGACGCCTGCCCGGATGTCCCTCCGATTACCTAAAAAAGATGGAATGATTATGGCACCGCTTTTTGACACAGGCATTACATCTAACATCTGCCCTATCCAAACCCACCCCGGCCCTGCGGGCCACCCCTCCCCAGAGGGGACTACCCCCCCTACAGGCGTTGCTGGAGGCGTTGCCTGCAGCAACGCCTCCAGGCAAGCATCGGCACGACTATGACACAGCCTGATCCCCGACCCGTCCTCTGGGAAGAACTCACCTGGGAACAGATTACCCATCTGCGCGAACAGGGCATGACCATGGCTATCCTGCCAGTAGGGGCAACGGAGCAGCATGGACTGCACTTACCCGTCGGCGTAGACACCTTCTCGGCGATCGCGGTTGCCCATGGTGTCTCTGCCCGCACCGGCATCCCCGTCCTGCCCGCCCTCCCCTACGGCTGTTCCCTCGGCCATTCCAAAAAATGGGCCGGGACCATTTCCCTGCGTCCTGAAACCCTGGCCAAGCTGGTACTGGAGATTGCTGAATGGGTCGCCAGTGCCGGGTTCGATCGGCTCCTGCTCCTGAACGGCCACGTCACCAACTGGGCTCCCCTACGCTGTGGGCTAGAAAACGTGCGACACACCTATCCCGACCTGCGGATTGCCCTGCGATCGATCTGGGAGATTGCCCCCAAAATTCACCAGTTTTACCATCGGGATGCCGCCAACTTCCATGCCAACTGTGCCGAAACCTCCGTTATGCTGGCCCTCCGGCCCGATCTGGTGCAAATGGAGAAAGCGATGGATGAACCCGATCGATCGGCCAGTTGTTTCTTTGCCTACACCGTCAACCAGGAGAGTGTCCACGGAGCCGTGGGAGCCCCCAGCAAAGCCGACCTCAACTTTGGTCAGCAAATCCTCGACACCTGCATCACTGAACTGAGCGCTCAGCTCCACCGCGCTCTGGCCGAAGGCACCCCCCTGGAAGAAAACCCTTGAATTGAATCCAAAAGTAAGGACACCCCATGGCAGCAACCCTGACCCCCGAACTTCAGGCCCTCAAATCCTCCCTGGAATCCAAAGGCGTGAAATATGCCCTGGCCAGTTTTGTCGATATCCACGGCATGTGCAAGGCAAAATCCGTGCCCCTCTCCCACCTGGGCCAGATGATGGCCGGGTCCGAACTATTCACCGGCGCTGCTCTGGACGGTGTTCCCCAGGATGTAAGTGACGAGGAAGTTGCCACCCATCCCGATCCAGATTCGGCCACAATTCTGCCCTGGAATCCCGAACTGGTCTGGTTTGCCAGCGACCTCTACCTGAAAGGAACCCCCTTCGAAGCCTGCTGTCGAGGCATCCTGAAGCGGGCTTTAGCCGATGCCGCTGCCATGGGCTTTACCTTCAACCTGGGCATCGAAACCGAGTTCTTCATTCTGCGGGAAACAGAAGATGGCAAAGCGGTTCCCATCAGCGATCGGGACACCCTGGCCAAACCCTGCTACGACCTCCAGGGCCTGCTGGACAATTACACCTGGGTCACCGAAATCGTAGAGGCCATGAACAGCCTGGGCTGGGATGTTTATTCCTTCGACCATGAAGACGGCAATGGCCAGTTCGAGACTGACTTCGCCTATTGTGATGCCCTTAAGATGGCCGATCGCTTCACCTTTTTCCGCCTGATGGTGAAAGAAATTGCCCGCAAGCACGGCTTTTTTGCCACCTTTATGCCCAAACCCTTTGCCAACCGCACGGGGAGTGGAGCCCACTACAACATGTCCCTGGCCGATCTCAAAACCGGCGAGAACCTGTTCTACGACCCAGAGGATAGCCGGGGCTGCAAACTCTCCAAACTGGGCTATCAGTTCATTGCCGGGGTTCTCCGTCACGCCCCCGCCATCTGCGCCACGATCGCCCCCACCGTCAACAGCTACAAACGTCTGATCGCCAGAGGCAGCATGTCCGGCTTTACCTGGGCTCCCATCTATGTTTGCTATGGCAACAACAACCGCACCAACATGCTTCGCATTCCCCTGGCTGGGGGGCGCGTCGAATGTCGGGCTGCTGATATTTCCTGTAATCCCTATCTGGGTGCGGCGATGATCCTGGCCGCTGGATTAGAAGGCATCCGGGAAGAATTGGACCCCGGAGATCCTCACACCGAAAACATGTACACCTATTCCCTGGAAGAACTCTCCGAGATGGGCATCCGGTTTTTACCCCGCCATCTGGGGGAAGCGATCGCCGCTTTTGCCAGGGACCCTCTGAGTGAAAAGGTGATGGGGCCGCTGATGTACAGGGCCTATACAGAGTTCAAAGCCCAGGAATGGGAGGAGTATCACACCCACGTCTCAGACTGGGAAATTCAACGGTATTTGAAGTTCTTTTAGCGAATGTCGCGCTGACTCCCCCACATTGCCCGATCGACCCACCCCAGCCCGTAGGGCCACCTCTCCAGAGGAGGGGATTTGGCTGATACTCTTATTTGGAGGTACTCCCCATGGTCCAATCCAGTCTGCCCTCTCCTGAACCGGCCAGCCGCGAATATCGCTACCTGGCTCCCTCCGTTTTCTGGAGTATTCGCCAGGGATTTCCCAGATGGTTAGCTCTCAGCCTTGTGGGCCTATCACTGATAGCCCCATTGCTCCTCTGGACTGTGATCAGCTATCTTCGCCTCGTTCCCGCCATCTTTTTACCCACACCGGGAGAGGTGCTGGATGCCGGGTTCAAGCTGTTCTTTGACAACAACCTGATCGTTGATGTGTTGATGAGCAGTAGCCGGGTTCTGGCCGGATTTATGGTTGCCGGGATCATCGGGGTGCCTATGGGATTAGCCATGGGAACGTTTTACAGTTTTGATAGCCTATTTGCCCCGATCGTCGGCATGGTCCGTTACATGCCTGTGACCGGATTCGTGCCTTTGATTGTCATCTGGTTCGGGCTAGGGGAAGTCTCAAAAGTCTTGATCATTATGCTGGGTGTAGTGTTGTACAACGCCATCATGGTAGCCGATGCAGTCAAATTCATCCCCAACGAGATGATCAACGTCGCTTACACGATGGGGGCAACCCGCCGCGATGTGGTGTTCAAAGTGATTATTCCCGCCACCTTTCCCAGCGTTCTGGATACCCTACGGGTGAACATTTCTGGAGCTTGGAACTTCCTCGTGATTGCCGAACTCGTAGCCGCCCAAAATGGTTTGGGATTCAAAATTATTCAGGCCCAGCGATTTTTGCAAACCGATAAAGTACTGTTTTGTATTGCCCTGATCGGAGTCATTGGCGTATTGATTGATTATGGATTAAAGTGGACCGCTCAGAAATTGACCCCCTGGGCTGATCAGATTCGGCATTGATGTTTGCCTGTAGAGGTGCTGCATGCAAGGTCTTTACGGGATTGGTGTATGCAACACCGCTACAGGTGGGGCACCAGGGTGTCAGAGGTGGTGACCCACCCGATCGCGCCGTTCTCCCCCAGCAGGACTTCGATCGCAGCCTCATGCTCCTTCCGGCTCAAGGCTGCACAACAATCTTCCAGGAGCAGGCAGAAAAAGCCAAGATCGCTGGCATGGCGATAACTTCCCAGGACACAACACTCTGTGGTTACGCCAGTAAAGAGCAAATGGGTAATCCCTTTTTGGTGCAATACAGATTCCAAATTAGTTGCAATAAAAATGGATTGTGCGGGTTTATCCAGTTGCAATTCAGTTGCTAAAGGTTGTAACTCTGCAATTAATTTTGTGCCTGCTTCTCCCTGGATTAAAAACCGACCCATTTTGCCTGGACTCCCGATCGGATAGCCCGCATTGATGTACCGTTGTTTTTTACTGGGAGTCACATCCGATAGGTCAGGCAGATGGCTTTCTCGGGTGTAGATAACGGGCATACCCTGCTCTCTGGCCCAGGCGATCGTGCGCTGGATGTTAGGAACGATCGCCGCAACTGCCGACAAATCAGCCCCCAATTCATGCCCACAAAAGCCCTCCGGATGGCAAAAGTCATTCTGCATATCGATCACAACCAGAGCCGTTCGATCGGGGTCAAGCGGGAAAGGATGCTGACGGGTAGGCACCCAAATCGGCGTAAAATTCTGGTTCTCTAAATTCATCGTGACAGCCTATCCTAAAGGCGCAATCATGGGAAAGGGAAAAAATTGGCGTTGTTAATGCCATTCTGCCATGTCCACCTTGCCAAATTTTCTCGATTTGCCGTTATGATTTCGGAGTTTAGCATGACCCGCAGCACTCTCACCGATCGTCTGGAATCCCTGAAAGCAGGTGCCACTGCTGCTGTGACTGCCGGTCTGGTGGGTCTGGTGCTGCGATCGCTGCTAACCAGTGGCCCCCTGAACCTGGCATCTGGATGGCATCTGGGGATTATTCTGATCAGCGGGTTTCTGTTTGGGGTCACCTACCGCTACGTCGTGCGGTGGGATCCCAATCCCCATCTCAAATCTGGAGCTGTACTATCCTTCGGGCTGGTACGAGGGTTAACCGCAATAGAGAACACGGCTCTAGACCTGGACTGGTCATCGCTGATGCCATTAGGCGAAAGCCTGTTGCTGTTTACCGTAGCAGCCCTGGCCCTGGAACGGGTGATGGCAAAAGCTGAATCGGAGGGGAAACTGCGACGGGTGCATCACATTGCTTTGAATGTGCAAGATATGCAGAAGTCCCGCCACTTCTACGGGCAGGTTCTGGGATTAGAGGAGCTCACCGGAGCAACAGTGCCCGTAACCCTTCAGGAACTGGTTGCGGCTGGTAAGGTCTGCAACTTTGTCACCCCTGATAGCACCGTGCTGGATCTGTTCTGGGAACCAAATCTGACTCCACCCGACCCTGATCCCCAGCGCCAGTTCACCCGCGCCAACCATCTGGCCTTTGATATTGCCCCCTCCCAATTTGAAGCTGCCTTAGCTAGATTACAACAGCACGGAGTGACGATCGCAGAAGGTCCCGTCAGCCGTCCCACTGGACGGGGCGTTTATTTCCACGACCCCGATGGCTTTCTGATTGAAATTCGCTGCGACGCCAATTAGCCCGGAATCCAACTGGTGCCAGCCAGAGGCACACGGGCCATAGCTGCGGCTTCCACCGTCAGGGCCACCAGATCTTCCCGCTCCAGATGGTGAACATTCTGCTTACCACAGGCGCGAGCGATCGTGGTCAATTCCATATTCAGAGTCTGCAGGTAGTTTTTCACCCGACGAGCCCCCACCTCCGGTTCCAGCCGTTGTTCCAGCACCGCATCCTGGGTCGTCACCCCCACCGGACATTGACCCGTATGGCAGTGGTGACAATAACCCGGAGCCGTCCCCAGCGCCATATAATCCTCCACCGCAGAATGATGGCCCCCATTCTGGACGTAAGTATCACTATTACAGCCCAGGGCAATCAGCACCCCCTGACCGATCGACACCGCATCCGCTCCCATGGCCAGGGCCTTAGCCACATCCGCCCCCGTGCGAATCCCGCCAGAGACAATTAACTGCACCTTCCCCTTCATATCCATCTCCTCCAGGGCCTCCACCGCCTGCCGCACCGCCGCCAGCGTAGGAATTCCAATGTGCTCAATGAACACGGTCTGAGTTGCTGCTGTCCCCCCCTGCATCCCATCCACCACCACCACATCCGCCCCGGCATGCACCGCCAGCTTGACATCATTAAAGGGACGGGCCGCCCCCACCTTGACATAGATGGGCTTCTCCCAATCCGTAATCTCCCGCAGTTCCTGAATTTTGATGGCCAGATCATCCGGCCCCGTCCAATCCGGATGACGGCAGGCCGATCGCTGATCAATCCCCTCCGGCAGCGTCCGCATTTCCGCCACCCTGGCATTAATCTTCTGACCCAGTAGCATCCCCCCCCCACCGGGCTTCGCCCCCTGGCTGATCACCACCTCGATCGCATCCGCCTTACGCAAATCCTCCGGATTAAACCCATAACGAGACGGCAGACATTGATACACCAGTGTCTGAGACGATTGCCGTTCCTCCAGCGTCATCCCCCCATCCCCTGTGGTGGTCGAGGTCCCCATCTCCGTTGCCGCCCGTCCCAGCGCCTCCTTCACATTCGCCGACAGGGAACCAAAACTCATGCCCGCGATCGTAATCGGAATTTTGAGCGCGATCGGCTTTTTCGCATAGCGAGTCCCCAGAACCGTCTCCGTAAAACACTTTTCCCGATAGCCCTCCAGGGGATATCGACTCAAGGACGCCCCCAGAAACACCAGATCATCGAAATGGGGCAATTGACGTTTTGCCCCCATACCCCGAATTTCATAAAGACCGTGAGCTGCAGCATTTTGGATGTAATGGATGATGCGACGATCGTAGCCCCAGGATTCTTCCCGGTGGATAGCAGGATGAGTATTCATATCCGTTATATGTCGTTTATATGTCGTTATCGTTGTCATTGTCGTTGTCCCCGTAGAGGCGCGATGAATCGCGCCTCTACGGCAGGCAGGGAAAATCAGTATTCCTGATCCGCATCGGCATTCCAGTGGTAGAGCTGGCGGGCAGAGGCAATGCGTTTAAATTCTGCAGGAGAATAGGAAAATCCCGCCCGATCGAGCAGCTCCCTGAGCCCTTGATAATCCGCCTCCCTCATAGGCTCGATCTGGGCATCCGCCCCCAGAGATTTAATCTGTCCCCGCACATAGATTACTGCTTCGTAAAGGGAGTCTCCCAGAGCATCCCCCGCATCGCCACAGATGACCATCCGGCCCGCCTGGGCCATGAAGCCAGAGAAGCTGCCCACCGCCCCTCCCACCACAATGTCCCCTCCCTTGAGGGAAATCCCACAGCGTAGCCCTGCATCTCCATCGATCGTCAGCAACCCCCCATGGGCCGACGCCCCCGCCGAAACTGATGCAAAGCCCTTAACATGAACTCGACCAGACATCATATTTTCCGCCACACCAGGTCCGGCATTGCCATGAATCGTAACCGTCCCCTGCTGGTTCATCCCAGCAGCATAGTATCCGGCATGGCCCAGAATCTCAACCTCGATCGCAGCATTCAACCCCACCGCAATGCTATGCGCCCCATCTGGATTGAGCAGGGTGACCTTACCCGTCTTCTGCTCCGGATGCTGATGCAGAAACGTATTCACCTGCCGCAGCGGGATCTGAGCTAGATCAAAAGTTACACTGTCCATAGGTAGATCTCCTCCGGTGCCGGTTCATAGATGCGGGCCTGTTTCACATCCGGCAGGTGCGCCAGAGAACGAAACTCCGACGCGATCGCCACATAATCCGCTGTTTCCGCCACGATCGCCGGTTTGCAGGCAAAGGCATCCCGCACCAGCGCCAGCTTATCCGCCGTCCCGATCAGGAAGGTGTAGAACCCATCCAGAGCCTCAAATCCTTGCTGAATAGCCGTTTCTAAAGTGTCTCCTTCCCGCATTCGCCATTCCAGAAAGCGGCAAGCCGCCTCCGTATCGTTATCTGTCTCAAAGTGAATCCCCCGAGGCTCCAGTTGCCGCCGAATTTGATTCGGATTGGACAGAGAGCCGTTATGGACCAGACAGAAATCCTCCCCCGCCGTGAAGGGATGGGCATGGGCTGGCGTCACCGCTGATTCCGTCGCCATCCGGGTATGGCCCACCGTATGGGACCCCTGCAGGTTGAGGAACTGGTAGCGATCGGCCACCTCCTCCGGCCTCCCCGTATCCTTGTAAAGGTCGATCGATCGCCCCACCGAGAGCAGATGCAGTTGGGGATAGTGCTGTTGCAGCCAGGGCTTGAACTGGTCTGGAGCTAGTGCCGCTGTCAGAACCGCATGATTTCCCTGCACCTCCAGGTCTGGGACGAATCCAAACTGTATCTGCAGGTTCTTGGCCAGATCCCCCCAGCCATAGGTCGTCCCCCCAGAGTAGAGACTGTACTTGCGTTCCGTCTCCGGCAGGGCATCGGAGAAGATGGCCAGCCCCGCCGAATCCGGTCCCCGATCGCCCATCCCCACCAGCATCGGCACCAGCAACTCCCCCAGGGAAGCCCGCAGATGGGGCTGCTTAATTAAAAGTCCAACAATGCCGCACATACAAATATTCCAGTCAAATATTCCAGTGGTTAGTCAACTTGATATTGAGGGGGTGTGGGGGTTTCACCCCACGCGGGGCATAGCCCCCCTGCACCCCCGCTTGTCAGATATGTCTTGGCAGAACCCTAGAAAAACTCCAAATACCGCTCCACTTCCCACTCCGACACATGGCGCATGTACTCCACCCACTCCATTCGCTTCAAGGTCATGAATTCATTGGCTAAAACGCCCAAGGCCCCTTTAATCACCGGATCAGAATCCAGGGCCTCGATCGCCTCCTTCAGACTTTGGGGCAAGGTGGCAATTCCCCGCTGCTTCAACGCCTCCGGCGATAGGTCATACAGGTTTTCGTTATGGGGTTCTCCCGGTTCGATCGCCTTCTCAATCCCATCCAGTCCAGCGGCGATCGCTGCTGCTGTGGCCAGGTAGGGATTACAGGAGCCATCCGCTAGCCGCAGTTCCAGCCGTCCACCGGGAATACGAACCATACTGGAGCGGTTGTTATCCCCATAGCTGATGTAGGCCGGTGCCCAGGTAGCCCCACTCAGCGATCGGCCCACCACCAGCCGCTTATAGGAATTCACTGTCGGCGCACAGAGGGCCGTCAAAGCCCCAGCATGGGCCAGCAGCCCCCCCAGGAAGTGATAGGCCAGTTTCGAGAGTCCCAGATTGCAGGAATCTGTATCATCTGCAAACAGATTGGTTTTACCATCACTGATGGAAAGATGAATGTGCATCCCTGTGCCAGTACGATTGGCAAAAGGTTTGGGCATAAAGGAGCAAATTAAACCCATTTCCCGGGCAATTTCAGAAGCAGCCATTTTGAAAAAGATATAGCGATCGGCAGTGGTTAATGCCTCCGTATAGGTGTAGTTGATTTCAAACTGTCCATTGGCATCTTCGTGATCCACCTGATAGATATCAAAGCCAACGGCTTGCAGACTTGTGACCAGTTTCTCGATATAAGCTGCACTGCGGGACAGGCCCTTATAGTCGTAGCAGGGCTTATCCAGGGTATCCGTCTGATCAAAGGGATGGATGTGGCCCCGATCGTCTCGCCGCAGCAGGGCAAATTCCGGTTCTACCCCGGTGTAAAGGGTCCAGCCTTTCTGTTTCAGTCGTTCGAGTTGTTGCATGAGCACATAGCGGGCATCGTAGGGATAGGGCTCCCCCTTCACATGCCCGACGCAGACGATGCGGGCAAATCCCGGCATCCAGGGAACGAGGGAAAGGGTCGAGAGATCCCCTACTGCCAGATAGTCGGGACTGTGGGGGTCCATCCCCAGTCCCCAGACCGCAAATCCAGCAAATCCGGCCCCCGGATTCAAGATATCCTCAAAATGGGAAGCCGGAACAGCCTTGGTTTTGGCAACCCCATGGATATCCACAAACTGAGCCAGGATAAACTTAACGTGATTTGCTTCCAGAAATGCTTTTGCCTCTGCCGGGGTCATTGCTTTTTCTCCTTAAGATGGAATCAAACCTTAATCATTCAAAAGCGGTCCAGTAACACCCAGAAATGCCTGGGGAATCACCTCTGCCTCAGCAGTTGCAGCCGCTAGCCATTGTTCCATTGCTGGTAGAGTCCAGATAGTGTGGGCATAGGTCTGGGCGACAGGGGGCAGGGACACCCCATAGGTCACAAACCGGGATACGACGGGGGCATACATGGCATCTGCAATGGTGAATGGGCCAAAGAGGAAATCACCTGCCCCCCCAAAGCGTTGGCGGCAATCCTGCCAGATCGTGGTAATCCGATCGATATCGTCCTGAACTGCCGGGGTCATCCCCTGCCCTGGATAGCGAGACCGGCAATCCATCGGCATCTGGGTCCGCAGTTCCACAAAACCTGCATGCATCTCAGCGCTGATAGAACGGGCGATCGCCCGCTGGTTCGGGTCAGCCGGGTATAACCCAGCCTGAGGAAACCGTTCAGCCAGATACTCACAAATGGCTAGAGAGTCCCATATCGTCAGGCTCCCGTGCTGTAACACAGGTACCCTTTTGGCAGGAGAATATTGGGAAATTTGCTGTCGGCTCTGGGGTGTATTCAGGGGAATCCGAATTTCCTTAAATTCAATCCCAAAGTGCTGCATCACTAGCCAGGGGCGCAGCGACCAGGAGGAATAGTTTTTGTTGCCAATAATCAGGGTGAAGGGGTCCATAGGGTGTCCTGTAGTCAAGGGGACTGAGTTGTGCGATCGCTGCGGCCACCGAGTTCTGCCGTGATCTCGGCCAGAGTAGACCAGAAATAAGTGCCAAAGGTGCCATCACACCAGATCCGATAGAAAGGCAGTCCCGCTTGCTCCCCCGGAATCACCGTCACCGAGACACCGATCAGGGTGGTGAGAATAACCGGGTGGGTGTTTAAATCCAATGCGCGAAAGTTGACATTGCAGGTTTGCCGCAGTAGTTCCTGGACAGCCCTGCCCCGCAGACAGATCGCCCGATCCTGCCGCAACACCGGATAGACTCTGGGGGGAGGGGGCTGGCAGGCTTGAGCCAGTTGGGGAGCGATCGCACTCCCTTCCAGGAGAAATTCATTCAGGCCCAATCGGGCCACCAGGCCCCCATCAGACAGAGGCTTCCAGCTATTGGGTCGATCGGGCACTGAGATGCCCTGGCTCTGCAACCAGGCCACCGCCGCTGGTCCCTTAACCCCAAACCGGGGCAGGTGGGAAAGGTCCATCAGGTGTAGATACTCCGTCATCCGGCTCCCTCCTCCTTCTGGCGCTGGTTTTCTGGATCGTAAAAGGGGGTGGGACTGACCGTTGCCGGAACCAGACTGCCGTCTGATATACGAATTCTGAAGCGCGTCCCGACCTGGGCCAGTTCCGGTTTTAGATAGGCCAGACCGATATACCGCTGCAAGGCAGAACTGAAGGCGATACTCGTCACCCGACCGGCAATGTCATTGCCCTCAATCACCAGATGGCATTCCTGGGGGGGATTGCCACTAAAATGCCGATCCATTTGGAAACCAACCAGTTGCTGGCGCAGCGATCGAGACTTCACAATCTGCAAACTACGCTGGCCGATAAAAAAAGGCTTATCCAGCTTAACGGCCCAATTCAGATTGGCTTCCCAGGGAGTGGTCAACCCATCCGTATCCTGGCCCACAATCAGGTGGCCCTTTTCCAAGCGCAGGCGTCGCTGGGCTTCCACCCCAAAGGGGCGAATACCATCAGGGGCTCCCGCTGCCATCAGAGCATCCCAAAGTGCGGGTCCAAACTCCGAAGGGACATGGATCTCATAGCCCCATTCCCCGACAAACCCAACCCGCATCAGCAGCGCTGGAATCCCCGCCACAGTCCCCTGGCGCACCGCCAGATAGGAAAAGGCTGCCCCAGAGAGGTCCAGATCAGTAAGCGGGGCCAGCACCTGCCGCGATCGCGGCCCCGCCAGATTCACCCCCACCCTGGCTCCCGTGCTATTCACCAGCCCACAATCCAGTTGCCAGATCGTATTCCAGCGGGTCAGCTCTCGGTAAATCTGGGTCGCGCCGGAGGTAGTAGTCGTAAAGTAAAACTGCTCTGCTCCTAGACGGGCCACCACCCCATCGTCAATGATCACCCCCGCCTCATCCAGCATCAGAGCATAGCGGGTCGTGCCCGGTTTCATCGTGGCGAAGCGGCCCGTGTAGATCCGTTCCAGGAACTCAGCCCCATCCGGTCCCCACAATTCCAGCTTGCCCAGGGTGCCCACATCAATCAGACCAACCCCCATGCGGACAGCAGCAACTTCCTGGCGAATACAGTCCTCTCGACTTGTGCCCGATCGTCTGTAGTATTCCGGACGCTGCCAGATCCCGGCGGGCATGAATTGGGCTCCCAGGGCGGTGTGCCGATCGTGCAGGGCGGTACGCCGCTCTGGAGTGAAACTGCGTCCTGCCAGATGAGACAGGGGCACGGGATGGAAAAAGGGACGGGCCGTCGTCGTACCCACCTCGCCGGGAGTTTTCCCAGTCACACGGGCCAGAATCCGCAGGGCCATCATGTTGGAGTGCTTCCCCTGGCTCGGTCCCATGCCCACGGTGGTATAACGCTTCAGCAATTCGATATTGTCGAACCCTTCCTGGATCGCGTGCTCAAAATCCTTTAGTTGCAGATCCTCGTCAAAATCCACAAAATTCTTGCCCGCTGGATGGGGCACGATCGGCCAGGGATGGGAGGGAGCCTCCTGGGTGATCCTCACTCCTGCTACCCTCTCTGAAGCTGTATGGGGAAACTTCAGTTCTACAACTGCTTCCAGGCCAACCCGCCGACCATCCAGCAGTTTCTGCTCAAAGTCATACACCCCATTCACCCGACCACAGGCAAAAATCCCTGGGGGCAGAACCTCGGGCACGAATTGCTGCAGCGATTCATTAAACTCCATCTTGACACCAGCCTGATGGAGCAAACTGGTCGCTGGAGCCCAGCCCACACTCATCAGGACGCCATCACAGGCGATCGTCTGCTGGGATTGCCGTTGGGGTAGCCCCGCCCCATCCAGCGGACAGACCACCACCTCTACAACCCCTTCCTGGAGTGGATTTGATCGAGCTTCATCAATACAATGTCCCAGCAAGACCGGAATTCTCTGGGCTTGCACCAGTTCGCACTGGGGCGGATCTGGCCTTAGATCCACGATCGCTGCCACAGTCACCCCATGGGCCACCAGGTCCAGGGCCGCCCGGTAGCCATCCTGGTTTGCCGTCAGGACAACGGCCTGCTGCATGGGTTGGACGGCATAACGATAGATCAACCGCTGGGCCGCCGAAGCCAGCATCACCCCCGGCAGATCATTATTGTGGAATACGGCGGGTTGTTCCCAGGCTCCGGTCGCCACAATCACCGCCCTGGCCCGCATTTTGGTCAGATAGTCCGGTCCCACCAGGGGAATCCAGTGGTCCCCATAGTAGCCCGCTGCCTGGGTCTGGGTGTAGAGACGGATATTGGCATGGGCGTTGACCGCTTGCACCATGGCATTGGTTTGATCCGCCAGCTTCCGATCGGCTCCCCGCTGATACCCCCCCGAACCGCCCAGTCGAGCATTCTCCTCCACCAGTACCACCTCCGCCCCAGCATCCGCCGCTGCCAGGGCGGCTGCCAGACCAGAAGGTCCGGCCCCAATCACCAGCACATCACAAAAGTCGTATCGTTTGGGGGTCCGTTGGCGGGGGGTGGTAAAGTCCACCTGACCCAGACCCGTAATCTGGCGGATCAGCCGTTCCCAGAAGGGGAACAGGGACTTGTCATGGAATGCCTTGTAATAAAATCCGACCGGCATGAACCGGGAGAAGGCATCCAGGATGCTGCGTCGATCTCCCCGAACACCACCATCCGTATTCACCGCCACGAGGGACAGTCCTGCCGTCAGTTCCGTTACATCTGCCCGCAGATTCAGCGCCTGACTCGCCTGCATCAAGGTATTGATGTCCTGATTAGCAAAACTGAGCAAACCCCTGGGTCGGTGATACTTGAAGCTCCGTCCCAGCACCCGCTGGCCATTAGCCCACAGGGCACTGGTGATAGTATCACCCTGGTAGCCCAGCACCCGCTGGCCCTCAAAGGTGAAGGAGAGGAGGTGGTTGCGATCGATCCATTCGCCAGCAATAGGGGGGAGTCGATGCCTCATCGGTGCTCCCCATACAGGTAGGTGCGGAGAATTTCATCGCTGCCCGTGTTGCGCTCGGCAATGAACCAGGTGGTGCTGGGCAGATGGCACCACCATTCCCGCCTTATCCCCGGCACACTGTTGCGATGGAAGACATAATCCGCCCAGGCTTCATCCTCCACCACTTGTAGATCGGGCATAGGGCGAAATTCTCCCCCGTAGGCAAATTCGGTGATGGGTCTTGCTCCATTGATGGGACAGGTCATGATTTTCATAGTGAATGTTAAGGGTTAGTGACCAACGGATGCAGCTCCTTTTTCCCCCACCAGGTTGTACCGGGTAAACCGGTCCAGGGAAAAGTCCCGAATCAGATCGGGGGGCCGATCGTGGACCAGGGTATCGGCCATGGTCTTGCCGCAAATCGGCGTGGCTTTGAACCCCCAGGTGCCCCAACCCGCATCCAGATAAAAGCCTGCAATCGGGGTCAGACCCATGATCGGGGCAAAGTCAGGGGTCATGTCCGCCATGCCAGCCCACTGCCGCACCACCTTCACCCCCGAAAGAAAGGGGAATAGATCGAGCATGTGGGCGGCCAGCCCTTCCGCAAAGTCAAGGGTGGAACGGGTGGAGTGCAATTCGTAAGGGTCCAGAGAAGCTCCCATTACCAATTCTCCCCGGGCGGATTGACTGATGTAGACATGCAGACTACCAGAGACGATGATTGGATCGAGCCAGGGTTTCATCGGTTCGCTCACCATCGCCTGTAGGGGATGGATCGTCAGGGGCGATCGCAACCCCACCAGGGCCAAAATGCGAGGGGTAAATCCGGCCACAGCGCAGAGGACTTTGGGGGTGGAAATTTTGCCCCGACTGGTGTCTACTCCAGTGACCCGATCGCCTGTCACCCTAATCCCCAACACCTCCGTCTGTTGATGAATCTCCACCCCCCGCTGATCCGCCCCCCGACCGTAGCCCCAAGCCACCGCATCGTGGCGGGCAATGCTACCGGGAGCATGATAAAGGGCACCCAGCACCGGCCAGTGCCCTCCACAGCGCAGATCCATCTGAGGACAGGCTTGCTGCACCGCCTCCGGACCGACCAGCTCACTCTTGACCCCTAGATGCTTGTTCACTTCCGCTCGCCAGCGCATGGTTCGCAGGGCAGCATCCGTATGGGCCAGGGTGAAATGGCCCCGGTTGGCATAGAACAGATTCAGGTCAAAATCCTGAGACAAATCCTGCCACAGCCGCAGGGATTCATCGTAGAACCGCACCCCAGCCGGAGTCAGGTAGTTGGAACGGACGATCGTGGTGTTACGCCCCGTATTTCCCCCACCCAGATAGCCCTTCTCCAGCACGGCCACATCCCGCATCCCATGGTCGCGGGCCAGGTAGTAGGCCGCCGCCAGCCCATGCCCCCCACCCCCGATAATCACCGCATCGTAGGTCGCTTGGAGCCGATCGGGCTGGCGGAACATTCGGGGTTCCGGGTAGGCGGACGATCGGGCAAATTTCAATAATCGCAATGGCATGATTTTGAATGTTGCATGATGGGTGGGTGGTGTTTCGGTAAAGACGGGATTAATCCCGTCTTTACCGAAACACGACGGTCTTATTCCCATGAACCAAAACCCGGTCCTCGACGTGATACCGCAACCCCCTGGCTAGAACCGTCTTCTCAATGTCTCTGCCATAGCGGATCAGATCCTCGATCGAATCAGAATGATCGATGCGAATCACATCCTGATCAATGATGGGACCGGCGTCCAGATCAGACGTGACGTAGTGACAAGTCGCCCCAATCAGTTTGACGCCCCGGTTATAGGCTTGGTGATAGGGTTTGGCTCCAATGAAAGAGGGAAGAAAGGAATGGTGAATGTTAATAATGCGGTTAGGATAGCGATCGCACACCGCTGGGGACAGGATTTGCATGTAGCGGGCCAGAACCATCACATCCCCCTGGACAGCCTCAAATTGTGTCCCAATCTTGTCGTAGGCGTCCGCCTTGTTGTCTGGGGTGACCGGAATGCAGGAGTAGGAAATGCCATGCCACTCGACAAACTTCCGCAAGTCCTCATGATTGGAAATCACACAGGGGATTTCGATATCCAGTTCTCGACTTTGCCAGCGGGCCAGCAAATCATACAGACAATGATCTGATTTTGACGCCAGAATCACCACCCGCTTTTTCTGATCTGAATCAGACAGCCGCCAATCCATCTCAAACTTTTGTGCAATCGGCAAAAACTGCTGTCGAAATTCTGCAATATCCAGTGCTAGAGAGTTCGCCAGAATTTCCTGCCGCATGAAAAATCGTTGCGCAATCTGATCCGCATGGTGCTGCGCTTCTACAATCCAACCTTGATGACTGGCGATGAAAGAACTCACAGCCGCCACGATGCCCACCCGATCGGGACAGGACAGACAGAGGGTAAATCGCCGACCAGAGAACACAGGTAAAAAATTCCTGTCAGGAAACTTCGTTGAATATCATGCAGGTTTTTTTCATTCCTGTCAACATTTTTTCCTGCTATGATACAAATCATGAAAACTGGAGACGCTGCATGCAACATCTCCCCAGATCAAAATAGGGCCATGAAAGGCATTCACCCGTGACAGAATCAGGCAACAGCGTCGAACCCATCATCACTAATGATCCGCTGGAGCACTATCTGGGTGCGACCATTCGGGATCTGCGCCTGAAACATGGGTTAACGATCGCAGAAGTTGCCGAACAGGCCGGGATTTCACGGGGCATGCTTTCCAAAATCGAAAATGCCCAAACGGCAACCAGCCTGGAAACGATCGCCAAACTCGCCAGTGCCCTGGGGGTTTCCCTATCCACCCTATTCCGCGACTACAACGTGCCGGAAGGCGGAGCCCAACTGGTGAAACGGGGGGAAGGGATGGAGGTCGTGCGTCGCGGGACAAAGCGGGGGCATACCTATCACCTACTGGCCTATGATCAGGGGCCAACTAAGCTGTTTGAACCGTTCCTGATCACCATGGATGACGCCTCAGAAGTTTTTCCCACCTTCGAACATCCGGGGACCGAGTTCATCTATCTACTGGAAGGCAGTCTGGAATACCGTCACGGTCAGTATACTTACTTACTCGAACCGGGAGATGCCCTGACTTTCCGAGGGGACATCCCCCATGGTCCTGAACGGCTGATTCAGCTTCCTATCCGCTTTCTGGCCATTATTTACTACGACTCCCTGAAAGCATTTTGAGCCTGCTCCGTACAGGCATTGCAGGCAACGCCTCACACAACACCAATTTGATCCCCAAAATTCTGGCCAAGCATTGCCTGCAATACCAATTTGATCTCTAAAATACGGACTAGTAAGGAAGCCATTTCAAGATTTATGACCTACTGCCTTGGCATCATGACCCGGTTTGGACTGGTTATGGCGGCTGATTCCCGGACGAATGCGGGAGTGGATCATGTATCCACCTATCAAAAACTGTTCAACTTCTCCCAACTCGGAGATCGGGTGCTTCTGATCTGCACCTCCGGCAATCTATCTATCACCCAGGCTGCAATTACCCTGCTCCAGAAAGATTTGAAAACTCAGACAGATGCCAATCTCCACACCCTTCCTTCCCTCTATGAGGCAGCTCGATACATTGGTGAAAAACTGCGCCAGATTCAAGATCAGGACCGAACCTGGCTCCAGCAAGATGGCATTGAGTATCAATGCAGTATGCTCCTGGGCGGCCAGATCCAGGGAGAAGAACCGGGTTTATACCTGATTTACAGCCAGGGCAACTGTATCCAGGCTTCTGCAGATACCCCATTCTTGCAAATTGGCGAAACCAAGTATGGCAAGCCTATTCTGGATCGGACTTTGACCTTCAATACAACGCTGGAAGCCGCCGCAAAATCTGCGTTACTCTCGATCGACTCCACCATGAAATCGAACATCTCTGTAGGCCCTCCGATCAACCTGGTCGTGTACGAAGCAGACACCTTTCAGATCAAGCATGAGCTCCGACTCCGTTCTGGCTCGCCTTACCTGGTCAAGATCCGCAAATTGTGGGAGGAATCCCTGCGAGAAGCCTTTGATCGCATGCCCAATGTTGATTGGGAACAGGTTCTGGAAACATAGGGGGATACCCCCTGCAGTTTGGAAAAATCATCGTACAAATGCACTGTCTTTTCTCTTTGCCCTTATCATTGAAGAATATCCTGAGGACAGTCCAGAGGATAGTCTCATGAATGATGGTGGGATCGATCGGCTTCCAGTCACTCAGTTGGAAGAAAGATATAACCTGGTCAAAAGCGCTATTTATACCAGGCTAAAAGCCCTTGGCCTTAAGCCTGAACGAGTTGGGAATAAGGCCTATGTCAATGCAACTCAGATCAGGTTGTTGGATGATCTGCATCACTTTATCCAGACCGGCGGGACAACAGCAGAATTTTTGGACAGCCGAGGATTAACTGGCCTTGAGGACGACTCATCCGAAGAACTGTCCTCTGAACTGTCCACAGGACAACCGGATATGCTGAAGTTGATTACCGGGCTTGCCGCAGAAATGGCTTCCAGGATGCAGCCGGTCGATCCATTTCGATATTACGAGATCCTAGAAAATGCGGCCCAAAAAGGCTGGATTCTCAAAACTTCAGAGCTGGCCCAGCTTCTGGAATTGCCTGCTGCAATGCTACAACAGTACGGTGATCGCTTCTCTGAAGCTGGGTTTGTTTTTACCCAATCCGGATTTCGCCAGGGAGAGGTTGCCTGGCGAGTTTCTAAACCTTTAAAATAAAAAAGCTAGCTTAAAAGCCAGCTAGAATAGTTAGTTAGTTAGTACTGATTGGTTAGTAGTCTGATTAGTTCAATTGGGATTTTCTTGGGTGATGTTAGTCGTAGCACTGGCATCACCTCAGTTTTGATGGGCCTGAAATAGACAAATCAAAATTAAGGTGACGGACTGTTTGTCACTCTGGCCTATGTACGCCAGCAGGAGCTTTACCCACCAGTGGAGGCTGTTCTCCTTGAACCCTTCAATCTTTCCTCCTAAACTATAGCATGTCCTGAGGAATGTCCTGAGGAATTTCCAAAGTATTTTCCTGAGGATAGTCCTCAGGAATTTAAACCTCCACAGTTCTGAGGAATGACCTGAAGAATATCCTTCAGAGAGTCAGCCGATCGACGGAACCACCTCAGGAATGAGAATTAAATCCACGACCCTAAGGCGTTTCTCCAGTATTTTCCTGAGGACAGTTCTCAGGAATTCCAAGACCTTTCGTCCTGAGGACAGTCCTTAGGATAGTCCTCAGGACTGTCCGAGCTGATCCGACAAGCTTGAGGCCAGAGCCTATTCTCCCTGGAAACCGCTGTATATTCTGGCTGCAAGGCACTAGAATTTATGAGATTATCGCGATTTTTCCATGATCTATGGCCAGCGACGACCAGATCAGTCTCTTTGATTTATCAGGAACCGCAACCCCCACTCCTGTAGCATCCACCCCAAACTATAACCCCGACCTCATTCCTACAGATGCGAAGGTGCCGATCGTTCCAGGGACCTACAATTCGATGGAAGAGATGTCGCAGCACTGCAATCGTTGCCAGCGCTGCAAGCTGGGCCAGTCCCGCACCCATGCCGTGATTAGTCGGGGAAATCCCCAGGCCCCCATCATGATCGTGGGGGAAGGGCCTGGCCAGAACGAGGATGAAACGGGTCTGCCCTTTGTCGGGAAAGCTGGTCAGTTGCTGGACAAAATTTTGGAATCTGTGCGTCTAACCACAGAACGGGATGTTTTTATCTGTAATGTGGTGAAATGTCGTCCACCGGGTAACCGCACTCCAGAAGCAGACGAAATTGCAGCCTGTCGGGGCTATCTGATCGAGCAGGTGCGCCTGGTAGACCCCCAAATTATTCTGTTAACGGGAGCGACTGCCGTGCGGGGAGTCACGGGAGATAAACAGGGAATTACCAAGATTCGTGGCCAGTGGACAGAATGGCAGGGAAAGCTCTGTATGCCCATTTTCCATCCGGCCTATCTGTTGCGAAATCCCTCCAAGGAAAAGGGAAGTCCCAAATGGCTCATGTGGCAGGATATCCAGGCCGTTCGAGCCAGGTTAGATGAACTCCTGTCTGGCGAATAAACCCTACATGCCATAGGACAATACATTTAGCAGACCTCATTATGCGTTTTGAACAGGATCACTTCTCTGGCGTTGCCGCCCAATATGCCCGTTTTCGCCCCCGTTACCCGGCAGACCTGTTTGCCTACCTCGCCTCCCTGATTTCAACCCCCACCCTGGCCTGGGATTGTGCAACGGGGACTGGGCAGGCGGCGATCGCTCTGGCAGAGTACTTTCCTCAGGTCATCGCCACGGATGCCAGTGCCGAGCAGATCACCCACGCTGACCCCCATTCCCAGGTAGACTATCGGGTTGCACCTGCTGAGCAAAGCGGCCTGAATTCTGGGTCTGTGGACCTGATCACGGTGGCCCAGGCCCTGCACTGGTTTAATCTGCCTGCTTTTTATGCCGAAGCAAAACGAGTTCTCCGGCCCGCTGGGGTTCTGGCAATCTGGTGTTATGGGCACCTGGAAATACCAGGAGACATCCTGCAACAGATAGCAGACACCTTCTATAACGAGACCGTGGGGCCATACTGGCCACCCGAACGCCGGATTGTGGAAGCAGGGTATCGCACTTTAGAATTTCCTTTTATAGAGATTGAAACTCCAGGTTTTGCGATCGAGTCCCTGCTTACCCTGACCCAGTTGACGGGATATCTCAGTACCTGGTCCGCCACCCAGCGGTATGTTAAGGCAACTGGCCAGAACCCAATTCCAACCCTGACTGAGGAATTGGAGCCTCACTGGGGCAATCCGGGGACCCCCAGGCCCATTCGCTGGCCGCTTTCCCTTCGAGTTGGGCTTGTCCCCTAGCTATCATTGCGGATCAATTGAAACAGATCTGTAACGACTTGATTCCGGCAGTCTGTGAAACGGTTAAAACTGAGCCTTCCAGCCTGAAAATCCTGTTTGCTCTGCCTAAAATAACCCTCAATCTTTTTGTAATGCTCACTCATGTGGCCGTTGTATCGTCGTTGCCCCAGTAAATTCGGCTGATCTCCATGGTGGCCCTGTTCGGGCTCATATTCTTGGCAACAAAAATCATCATTCTCAAGCAGACGTTTCAACAGTTCCTCAATGCCCTGCCATTCTCTGTCAAGGATCTGAGGTTCAACATCCAGAGCGGGCTGAGGGAGGTGGGGAAACGCACTTAACGCCATAGCCCTGAGCAACATACAGGCAGCTGCGAAAATCTTACCCAGGTCGGCAAATTCAGTCAGTCTATGGGGGTACAGCCCTCGAATGGCAGAGTCATTATCCCGGTCAATGCAGGTCCTGATCTCAGGGTTTTTTGCACTTTTTAGGTCCTCAAACAAACGATCGAAAACAATGAATTTGCCATCGTCTGTGGCATCATCTTCCTGGGTGTGGTCTCTTCCCCCGTCCTGGGCAAAGACCCAGCAACGGGTAAACTCCCTCAGAGCCAGATTAATCCCCTGCAGCAAACTCTGGTCATCTGGATAGTCTTCGCAAAGGGCCAGCATCGCGATCGCAAACAGGAGCGTGCTGGAATAGGGGCCAAACAAATAAATCGGTTTCGTCCCTGCTTCATCGCTTCCTTTTAAGTTGGACGTATCCATGATCAGCACATTTCTGCCCGCATCATATTCCTGCCGTTGCTTTCCAACTAATTCATGGGGGAGCTCCTGAATCAGAGGTACAACCTGAACCCTGGTTTTGCCAAATGCATCGTAGTAGCGGATTGTGGGTGTCTCTGCAGTCTCCTCAACGATTTCTGAGTAAGCAGTACTTTTCCCCCCATTGTCCTTAATTTGTTGGTAGCAGTGCTCGCCCGTCGAAGAGTAACAGAGTTTCATGTGTTTAATCAGGCGTCTGGCCCAATCCAGGCAGGTATCTCGATCGAAATGTGGATGGGAAGAAGGTTCCCGGCTACTCAAATAAGCCATCATGAGATAACACCAGCTCTGATAGGCTGACCAGTAGGCATAGGAATCAGCGTTCCCATCCCGACCTGCATAAATTCTGGCTTGCTCCAGTAATCGAATCGGTTGTAGCAACGTTTCCCAGCGATCTGCCAGCTTTTCCATGTAGGAGGAATAGTAAATATACAGCTTGGCCCGACAGGCATAGATTCTGGAGAACAGGTAAAAGAAGGGGTGAAAATTGGTTTGGGGCAGTTCCTTAATCTTCTGATAGCGCTCAACCCTTAGATTAAGCCACTTCTCAGCCCGATCCAGGCTATCAACAGCAGTGCGAACAGCTTTATAGCGATCGGGATGCATGGCCTGCTCATCTTGTAAATCCGTCAGATAGTGATACTCAAACCAGCACAGGTGGTACCGGGCTACCATCAGACCGCTGAACAGAAGATCAAACTTCTGAAAATGGGGCTCCACAGTGTCCAAATAGCATTTGGCAATGCGATGCAGTCCTTCCTGCAAGTAAGCCTCTGCGATCGCGAGATGGGCTTCATAAGCCACCAGGCTCCAGTGCTGATCCGGCGTCAGATCCTGAAATTCAAACTTGCTTTTACAGAACCGATATTTTTGCTTAAAAATGGTCTGATGCAATTCCCCCACCATGGCTTTGAGGGAAAACGGATACGATCGCAGTGCTTCCTTCGCCCGTCTCAACGCAATCAGTTCTTCAACGCGATAACAGAGCTGATGCAGATACTTCTGACAATCAATTCCAGACTGTTTAATAGCTCTCAATCGAGCATGGAGAGCAGCATTGGCTGCAACCTCCATCAGGTCAAAGCCACA
This sequence comes from Leptolyngbya sp. 'hensonii', assembly GCF_001939115.1. GTDB lineage: Bacteria > Cyanobacteriota > Cyanobacteriia. The sequence goes on from NZ_MQTZ01000002.1 coordinate 247,877, forward strand.
ATATTCTCCATAAGCCAGTTCATAATCATTGGCTACGATTTCATAGGATTCTCCCGTCTGAATCGAGCGATCGATGGCTTTTCGCTGGCATAACCGCACCAGGGTATTAGACCAGACCGGATTATGGCTGCTTCCTCCCTGGATCTCATTTTTCAGCCAGATCTCTTGCGCCACTGGCATTAGACCACGTAACTCCGGAATATCCCACAGGAGCACCCGATTAATCGCTGCTGTAATGTGGGAAAGAATACTGCCAACCCCAGTGATTTCTTCTTGAAAGTGAAGCTGCCTGGTACCAAATTGGACGATGACAGCCTTTTCAGTTCCTTCTAAATGAGTTTGATAGTCCTGGGGTAGCTTGATGTAAAAGTGGACCTGAACCCGGTAAGCATACTGGCGATCCAGGCCACGCACGTCCTCTTCCAACTGGTCCTTATCAAACAGTCGGGAATTCAGGACACCAATCTTTTCCTGAGTGGTTTGATTAAAGTAAAGCGGCAGGGGCCTGACTTTCTCTGCATTAAAGAATTTCAAGTAAACAGGAAATTCATCCGTTAGAATCTCGTTCTCCACCACGGCCCGGGTCAGTCGTTGCAGAAAGGAAGGCGTGAGATACTCTGGGGGGGAGCCTGCGGGTGCGTTTTCCCCAGAGGCCGGTCTACTCTGCTTTAAGCCTGCCTGAAATTCGATCCGGCTGATTTCTCGCTGCACTTTGCGAGATAACTGCTCGATCTTTTCTTGCTTGAGTTGCTCATCCAGGCCATCGAAGTGCTCCTGCAAACAAATTTGAATGGCCGCCTGAATCAGATTGTGCTGGTGTTCTTCTGAAGGGGACTGGTTCCCGCCCCTCGGACCCACAGGGTAATGGATAAATTGCTCATAGAGATGCCGAATATCTTCCCCTCGAAATCCCCAGGTCTGATCCGTGATCGTATCCACCAATTGCTGTAACAGAGCTTCTTCAGCATGGGCTGGCAAGCCTAATTCTTGCCGCTCCAGTACGGTTAAACCAGAAAACTTACGCAGAGCCCGATGTTTTTCCGATCGCGTCAGGATGGCCGGTACAGGTTTGCTGGTGGACTGGAGATGGGGTTTGCGGTTTTCCAGGCGATATTGTTGTAGCGAAGCCAAGATCTGGGTTAAGCGTCTCAGGGTCAGAACGGGTGCATTGGGTTCCACCTCTTTGGGATAGAGATCGGTATAGACCGATCGCAACACCCGCCGCACAAAGATACGATTCTTCTCCAGCCCCCATTGCTTGGCAATACTACTTTCATTGGGTTTTCCCTGGGGGTCGTCAGCGGTTATCCCCAGGTCTGTCAGGCTTAAGAGATATTTGTAGACAGATTTATAGCGTTCTTGATCCTCATCTTCCTGATAAGTCCCATCCGTTGCCCGTTCAGGGGTAACGGTGCCAGAAGGACGGCTATCAGCAGCAGGATTTTTCTTTTGCTTTGGCATAGTCACATCAAGGTAATAGTTCTGCCTGTTTCCCCCAAGGGTTGCCAGTTAATCCCGCCAAACATCTGATATACAGACACCAGTTCTCCATATTAATCTGTTATCAGGATTATGTACAAATTTAATGTTTAAGTTATTACCTATACAAAGTACATTTTGTACTTAAAAATAGTAAAGCTTTAGCAAAAAAAGCTGATATACCACGAACGAAAATATTGCATCTAATCAATAGCTCTGTTACTATGGCTTCAGATAACCTGAACCACAGAATTTCATAGGAAGCTTTAAGCGCTGTAAGTCAGGTAAAGAAGGGTCAACAGGAAGTGAGGGCCTGTTCAATAATTCCAAGACCGCGACCCGGATGGACTGTAATGTGACTGTTGCTCTGTCTTTCCATGGTTTAGCAAAAAGGGATATGACCATGAACCCAATTTCCCTCTCTAAGCTCTATTTACAAAATAGAGATCAAATTCATCTTGCATTGACCCTGCCCAGGATCTCCTCCCAAGCTGACGTTAACTTCCTTAGCAAACCCCATCTCCAGGGACTTTACCCACTCAATCAGCAAGAAATCTGGATCATTGAAATGCCAGAAATTCTGGTTTTGCTGGTGATGTTGCAACTGGAAATCTGGGCATCTACAGGCTATGGAAAAATCCATATTTCCAGCCAAATGGTCAAACAGAACAAAAATCAAGTCATTCTGGAAGCTGGGACCAGTCATGTGGGTTATCTAGCAGAGGAAGATAGAAATAACGCTCAATCTATTAGTCATTACTTGTACAAATATTGGAAGTATAACTGTTCAAGTTGAACCGTTCTGGAGCTATATTTTAGTGGTTTTCTGGGCCTGTCACAGAATTTACCCCAACATCAAGGCTTAATTTTAGGTCAGATCCTCTTTTTGTCTGATCAGTTTGTATCTTTGCCAGTGCTGTGATTCATGAAATTTGCTAGTCCCTGACAGGGACTAACCCATCATTGATCCCTGTTTGACGTATGAGAGTTACGCAGCAGGTAGAAGTAAGGTCTCAACCACCTCCTTCTGCCTGCTTTTTGTTTGTCGGGCAATTCCAAATTGACTTCGCTTCTTAAAAGGGTATTCCCATGTCAGTTCTTCCCCAACCTGAGCCTCAAGAGTCAACCCAACTTCAACCCATCTATCTAAAGTCTGGTCGCAAATCAGTCATTCCTGTTCCCGGTAGCCCTGTTCCCAAATGGCTGCTCACCCTTCTGGCCGGATTGATCGCGACCAGCACTGCCACAGGTCTGTCTGTCCTCTTGGTCCGGCAGGTCTCTGGACAATACCTCATGACTGCCAGAATTCAGCTCGACCAGGCTAAAAGTGCAGCCGAGGATCGCAACTTTGTTAGGGCAGCACGCCCCTGCCACACAACCGTGGTTCAAATCTATTTACCAGAAGAAACCCAGGAATTTTGTGCCCCACTAGCTTCCAAGATGATGGACGCGGCGGAACAAAAGGTCATCCACTGTGACCTGGAAGAAGCCATTCAATTACTCGATATTTTGCCGCCCCAGAGCCCGGATTATGGGCAAGCCAAAATCAGAAAGAAGCTACTGCAGCAGGATCAGGAATACCTGGAGCGGCATCAGCATCTGGCCCGCAATGCCCAGAACAGAGGAGATTGGAAAACATTGCAGGCCGAACGGTTGAAACTGGAGAAAAAAAGAGCCTATCGTCCCTGCCTGCAGGCAGAGATTCAGGAATGGATAGGGGCAGAGGCGGAACTCCAAAAAGCGGCCCAGGAACGCCTGGATCGCGATCGTCGATCGCTGTTAACCGTTGGCATGCTGATGGCCTTCGCCTTCATCATCCTGAAAATAAGCTTCTGAGCAAACAATTGAACCCCTTACCGCTTCAGAGATCGCAGAGCCCCGGCATTACAATCCCGCAGCCAGTTTTTCACCGCACCAGCAATAATGCCATCGCTGGTATCTTCCGGAGGGGATGGGGGTTTACCCGCCGGGTAAGCGCCAATGCGGGAAAACATCATCGACAACTGCCAACCCTGCCGGGTCTGCACCAGAAAGAGCCAGTGGAACACCTGAATATCCACGATCGTAGTGCCCACATACTCCCGCTCCAACGTCGTGATAAAGATCTGTTTCAGCTCCTCCCCGCTGGGGGGGGCACCATAGCGCTCACGACTGACAGGAAGGGGCTCAAACTCTGGTCTGCCCGCCACAATCACGTAGGCAGCCGGATTGGGGGTACGACGGCGATTACGGGCCTGCTGAGAAACCCGGTTGGCATAACTGGGTAGATCCTTGAGCAGCAACCCCGTCAGGATCTCCACATCAGATGGACAGGCTGAGACAGGAACTGTAATTGGCACAGGTGGTGCCGCGATCGCAGGGACCGAGCCCAATCCCAGGAGCAAACTTCCCAGAACCATGAGCAGATGATAGTTACGCAAGGGTGGCCAGTTCCTCCCCAATCCGGTTGAATGCAGCCACCGGATCAGGGGCTGCCGTAATCGGACGCCCAATGACCAGATAGCTGGCTCCTGCCTGCAAAGCCGCCGCTGGCGTCAGCGATCGGGTTTGGTCCCCTTGCTCAGCCCAGGTAGGCCGGACCCCAGGACAAACCAGCAAAAAGTCTGCTCCACAGGTTTGCCGCAGTTGAGCCACTTCTTCAGGAGAGCAGACCGCTCCTGGTAAACCGCACTCCTGGGCCAGGAGTGCCATTTGCAGCGCGTATTCAGGCAATTCTAGAGGAACTTTCAGATCAAAGGCTAAGGCTCTGGAGGAGAGACTGGTCAGCAGGGTGACCGCGATCAGATTGGGCACAGGGGCACCCGCAGGGGTTGCCTCCAGGACGGCAGCCTGTGCTGCTCGCAGGGCCACTTTTCCGGCAGCGGCATGAACCGTGATCAGGTCTACCCCATAGCGGGCTGCCGATCGACAGGCCCCGGCCATGGTATTGGGGATGTCATGGAATTTGAGATCCAGGAAAATCCGCTTGCCCCGCTCTTTCAAGAGGGGCAGGATGGCTGGCCCACTGCTCACGAACAGTTCCAGCCCCACCTTCCAAAAGCTCACCTCAGGTAGGCGATCGACCAGCGCCATGGCCCTGGCCTGATCGGGCACATCCAGAGGCACAATAATCCGGTTCTTCATCGTTGCTTTCCCATGGCTCATGGAGCTGTCCTGCTGACTGTCCTAAGGAATAAACCGGACAAATTTGTTTTTACCCACCTGCAAGATCCGGTCATAGAGATCCTGAGGGGTTTCAAAGACTAGATTGGCATCGCTGATTCGATCGCCATCCAGCCGCACTGCCCCATTTTGAATCTGACGACGGGCATCGGAGCTCCCGCTACATAGTTTAGCGGCACTTAATAGATAGAATAACTTGGCCGGGAAATTCACCTCTGCCAGGGAAAACTCTGGCACCGCATCCGCCTGGGCCGTTCCCCCCTGAGTCAGAGAAATCGCTGCCACCTGAGCCTGTTGGGCTGCTGCCTCCCCCCGAAACTGGGTTACCACATCCAGAGCCAGTAATTTCTGGCGATCGCGGGGATTTTCCGGCAACTGGGCTAGATCCTGACTGGTCAACAATTCAAAGTACTGCTGCACCAGATTGTCCGGAGTCTTCTCTAGCTTGGAGTACATGGTCAATGGATCTTCCAATAGGCCAACATAGTTGCCCAGGGACTTGGACATCTTCTGTATCCCATCCGTTCCCAGTAATAGGGGCAGCAGCAGGCCAAATTGGGGCGTTTGTCCAAAATGACGCTGCAGATCTCGTCCAACTGCAATATTGAATTTCTGATCCGTTCCCCCTAACTCCACATCAGACTGAACAGCCACGGAGTCATACCCCTGCATCAGGGGATAGAGAAACTCATGCAGGTAAACAGGATTGCCCTGCTCATAGCGCTCGGCAAAGCCTTCCTTCGCCAGCATCTGGCCCACCGTCATTGTCGCCAGTAGTTCCAGAATCTGGGCCAGGTCCAGTTTAGACAACCACTCTGAGTTATAGCGAATCTCCAACTTCTCGTCAGAGAAATCCAGGATGGGGCGAATCTGCTCCAGATAGGTTTCAGCATTTTGCTTGACTTCTGCCGGAGTCAGTTGTTTCCGAACTTCCGACTTGCCCGTGGGATCCCCAATCTGAGCCGTAAAGTCACCGATGATGACCACAGCTTTGTGGCCAGCATCCTGAAAAGCGCGGAGCTTGCGGAATTGAATACTATGTCCCAGATGAATCTCGGCTCCTGTAGGATCGATGCCGAGCTTGATCCGCAGGGGACGATCGGTCTGAATCAGCCGTTTGAGTAAATTCTCCTGGGGGTGATCTGAATCGGCCTGGTCCGGAAAGATCTCGCTAATACCCCGACGAAGCCAGGAAAAGGATTGGCTGTCAATCATGTCATCTGCAGGAATTTACAATTCAGTTCACTTAATTTACCTTATGGGGAGTTTCGCTATATCAAATCTTCCATCTTGATAGACCTATAGGAAACTATAATGACCTCGATTCTGTTAGAACTGTGGTTAGATTTAATGACCTGATTGTAATCATCCTTTTTGTGTTGAGGAAGTGAGAGCGCCGTGTCAACCAGTAGCACCATCAGACAGAAGCAGCCTGAAAAACCTGTAAATGCCGTTGCGCCACTGCTCAGGTTCATTGGTGGCGTCACTCGGGTAACCAGTGGCACTTTGCTGGGAGTGACGATGCTAGCCAGTTCTGTAGTCGCTGGTGGCCTGGTGGGTCTGGCAATCAGTTTTCGCAACCTGCCCGATGTCCGGATCCTGCGGAACTACGTCCCGACGGAAACCACCCACATCTACGACATTCGCGGGAAGCTCCTGGCCACGGTCCATGGCGAAGCCAATCGTGAAGTGATTCCGCTGGACCGGATCTCGCCTCACCTGAAGCGGGCGGTGCTGGCGATCGAAGACAGCCATTTCTATAGCCATAAAGGCATTAACCCTGCAGGGGTGGCGCGCGCCCTGTTGGTGAACCTGGAGCGCAAGGAAACGGTGGAGGGGGGTTCCACTGTGACAATGCAGTTGATTAAAAATCTATTCCTGACCCCTGAACGATCGCTCAGCCGCAAAGTTGCGGAGGCAGTCCTTGCCATGCGGGTAGAGCAGATCATGACTAAAAATCAGATCTTTGAACTGTACCTGAATCAGGTGTACTGGGGGCATAACACCTACGGGGTAGAAACGGCTGCCGAGAGCTATTTTGGTAAGTCCGCTTCTAACTTGACCCTGGCAGAGTCTGCCATGATGGCTGGGCTGATTCAGGCTCCCGAAAATTACAGTCCTTTCCTCAATTATAAAATAGCCAAACAACGCCAGGTCACTGTTCTGAATCGGATGAAAGAACTGGGCTGGATTACTGCCCAGGAAGAGGCTGCGGCTAAAAAGCAATCGATCAAGCTGGGGAGAATTACCTCCTTCCAGCGCAGTCGGGCCCCTTACATTACGGAAGCGGTGGTGCAAGAGCTGACTAAGCGGTTTGGACGGGATGCCGTGCTGAAGGGTGGCATGCGAGTCCAAACGACGATCGATATGCGGCTCCAGCGCATCGCGGAGGAAACCGTGCGTCGAGGCCACGACAATCTCCTTTATCAAGGGGTCTATGCGGATCAAATGTCCCTGGTAGCAGTTGATCCCCGCACCCATTTTGTCAAAGCCATGGTGGGCGGGGTCGATTATAAGAAGAGCCAGTACAACCGGGCTATTCAGGCCATGCGTCAGCCCGGTTCAGCCTTCAAACCCTTTGTCTACTACACTGCTTTCGCCACCGGTCGGTATGCGCCTGATTCTGCGATCGCTGATAGCCCCGTCTCCTATCCAGATGGCTACGAGATGTACCAGCCGAAGAACTATGATGGCACCTTCATGGGGGTGATTACGATCCGCAAGGCGCTGGAGGTCTCCCGCAACATTCCAGCGATTCGCTTGGGCCAGGAAGTAGGGCTGAATAAGGTGATCGAAGTCTGCCGTACCCTGGGTATCAAGAGTCCGATCGAGCCTGTGATCTCCCTACCCCTGGGTGCCGTCGATCTGACCCCAATGGAAATGGCGGGAGCCTACGCCACATTTGCTAATACAGGCTGGCACTCTGAACCCACGTTCATTGTCCAGGTGACGGATAGTAACGGCAATCTCCTTCTAGACAATACGCCGAAACCTCAGTTGGTTCTGGACCCCTGGGCTGCCGCTTCCCTGAATGAAGTATTACAGGGGGTCATTAATCGCGGGACCGCAACAGTGGCCCAGATTGGTCGCCCAGCAGCCGGGAAAACAGGCACCACTTCTTCCGAGCGGGACATCTGGTTCGTAGGATACGTTCCCCAATTAGCTGCTGCTGTGTGGGTGGGCAATGACGATTATAGCCCTCTGGGCCATGGTGCAACTGGCGGCACGTTTGTGGCCCCCATTTGGCGCGACTTTATGGAGCAAGCGATGCAGGGAGTTCCAGTAGAGCGGTTCCGCCCTGCCTCAGAGTTTGATCGGCCCTAGCCTTGCTTTTCCAGGTCAGCTTTCATGCGTTCCAGGGTCAGGTTCATCTGGTCGAACATCTGTTGGGGGGTAATGCCAAACTGCCCCAAATGGGTTTTGAGCTGTTCAACGGTCATTTGAGCCATAAAGTCTTCTGAAAGCTCAAAGCGTTTCATAAACACCCGGTAGCGGTCCATTAGAGTTTCCATCTGTTCGATGAAAATCTTTTTGCCCTCCAGATCAAATTTTCCATAGCCAGTACCTAGCTGTACCAGGGATTGATAATCCTCAAACAGCTGTTTGGCTTCATGTTGAACGATTTCAGAGTCAAAGAATCCCATTTTCTTATCGGTGTCGCTTGTTGATAGAAGCTCGTTTGCCTGCAGTGGCAGATCCGATCAGGGGCCTCAGAGCCCGACTGCGGTTCATCCTCGGCCTCCAAACTCTTCTATCATCTTAGTGCAGCCCAGGTTTACTGGGGAGTACGGTGCGGGTTCGGAATCCTCGGTATTTTCCCTACAGCGTCCAGATTAAATCATTTATTTTTCACTAGATGTGGGTTGTTTGGGATCTCTCCAGCGAGTTAGGATACAGCACGAAAGACGCGATTCGATACCCAGCAAATCAGTAGGAGACGAAGAGATGGGGAAGGGTAGAGTCTGGTTAAAGTTATTCCTGTTACTCCTGCTTCCCTTAAGCCCGACTATGGTTCCCAGTCTGATGGCTGTTCCGTCTGAGATCGCCCAGGCCAATAACCCCCAGCAGGCAGAAGCCGATCGTCTTATTCAGTTGGCCAAAGATCAAATCAATACCAGCCAGTTTGAGCAGTCCCTCCAATCAGCAGAGCAAGCCCTGCAACTCTACCGTCAACTTCAAGATCGATCGGGGCAAGTAGAAGCCCTGCGAATGGTAGGCAATGCCTACTATTTTTTGAGCAACTATGAACAGGCCACAGCCTTTTATCAACAGTCTGCTGAACTGGCTCGAAAACTGGGCGATCGGGTCCGGGAAGGCAAAGTCCTGGGCAATCTGGGGGGAATCGCCTATGCCCGTGGAAACTACGCGCAGGCCCTGACTTATTTTCAGCAAAGTCTGGAGATTGCCCTAGTTGTTAAAGACCGCCTCGTTGAAGAAAATGCCCTCAGCAATCTGGGCATCCTCTACAGCGATCTGGGAGATTATCAGCAAGCCCTCCTTTACCAACAGCAGGGTCTAGCGATCGCCCGGTTGAACCAAAATCGTCCGGGAGAAGCCTCATCCCTCAACAATCTGGGCTTAAGTTATATCGCGTTAGAGCAATACTCTGAGGCCATTGCGGCTTACCAGCAGGCTCTGGCCATTTTCCGAGAGTTGAATAACCGCCTGGGTGAGGCCACAGTGCTGGGAAATTTAGGCACTGTTTACAATAAGCAAGGGAAATATGCTCAGGCGATCGAGTATCAGCAGCAGCGACTCAACCTTGTCCAGGAGCTAAAAGACCGCCTGGGTAACGCTCAGGTTTTAGTAAATTTGAGCAATACATACTTTCAGCTCAAAGACTATGAGAAAACGATTCAATTTGCCCAGGCTGCCTTGAAAGTTGCCCAGGAGATTAACACTCCCCTGATTACCGCCGGAGCTCTTCATAATCTGGGAACCTCCCTAGCCGTATCCAATCGGGCTAATCAGGCTGAGAAGTATTTACTGGACTCCATTCAGGTGTATGAGTCCATGCGGGATGGTCTGAAAGATGCGGATAGGGTTTCAATTGCGGATACCCAGCGGAACCCTTACCAGGTCCTGCAACAGGTGCTGGTAGTCCAGGGTAAGATTGAATCGGCATTGGAGATCTCCGAACGGGGCAGAGCCAGGGCTTTTGTGGAGCTACTGGCTGGACGGGGACAGGTGAATGCCGCTAACCGTCAGGCCACGGTTCAGCCGATTAAAATTGCCGACATCAAAAAAATCGCCCAGACTCGTCAGGCCACGCTGGTTGAGTATGCTTTTGTGTCGGAAGCCACTACAAAGCTCTATATCTGGGTAGTTAGACCTTCTGGAGAGGTCGCTTTCCGTAAAGTTGATTTCACTCCCCTGGTGCAAAATCAGCAAGCCCTGGTCAGCCTGGTCATGGATAGTCGGGCATCTCTGGGCGTGCGCGGCATTCAATTTAATGAGACTGCCCAACCAGTTCCTCCAACCTCTGCCAGTTTTCAAAATCCCCGTCTCCGAGAGCTCCATACCCTCCTGATTAAGCCGATCGCTGACTTACTGCCCAGCAATCCCAACGCCCCTGTCATCTTTGTCCCCCAGTCCGAGCTATTTCTGGTGCCCTTTGCCGCCCTGCAAGATCAGTCCGGCAAGTATTTGATTGAACGCCATACCATTCTGATTGCCCCGTCGATTCAGGTATTGCAATTGACTCAAGCAAGGCGAGGAACTGGGAAGGGAGGCGAGGTGCTGATTGTGGGTAATCCAACTATGCCGAAAGTCAAATTCGGGGCCGGAGCAGCCACCCAACTGCCAGCGTTGCCCGGTGCTGAAAAAGAAGCCAAGGCGATCGCCGCCCTGTTCAAGACCCAGCCCCTGGTGGGTGCCCAGGCCACGGAATCTGCCGTGTTGCAACGCCTCTCCCAGGCCCGGTTGATCCACCTGGCTACCCACGGTCTGCTAGATGACTTTGGGGGCGCAACCATTCCCGGAGCGATCGCCCTGGCCCCCGATCGGCAGCGAGATGGACTCCTGACGGCAGAGGAGTTGCTCAGCCTGAAACTCCAGGCCGAGTTAGTGATTTTGAGCGCCTGTGACACAGGACGAGGACGCATCACAGGAGATGGGGTGATCGGATTATCCCGATCGTTGATGGTTGCAGGGGTGCCCACTGTCATCGTCTCCCTCTGGCAAGTGCCTGATGCTCCCACTGCATTTCTGATGACCCAGTTTTACCAGAACTGGCAACGGGACCCCAACAAAGCCCAGGCCATGCGACAGGCCATGCTCAAAACCATGGAAGAGTATCCCGATCCAAGGTCATGGGCCGCTTTCACCGTCGTAGGGGATGGAAATTAAGCCGTTACCAATTTCATCGACAGATGCAACGACCCTCTTAATTGCAGTGAATACTAGAGTGTAACTGCAGGGACTAACTGCCATGAACCTCTTCTTTTCACCAGCTTCTCATCGATGAAGACAGATATTCGCGCCCCTGGCCAGTTCAATTTTCGTCAGACTCCTGCCTGGGAATGGCAACTGGTGGTTATCCTGCTGCTGAGCGATATTCTGGCTCTGGCTCTGGCTTGGCGATTAGCAGCCCATCTAAATCGGTTTTATTCCCCCCTGCCCTCTGAATTGAATTGGGGACACTGGTTGGGATTGCCCGGGCTATTCTGGGTCTTTGCCGGATTGACCCTATTTCTATTTGCCCAAGGAGAGTTATATCGGGCATCTACCCAGTGGAAAAACTACATTCGAGCTGGTCAACTGGTCACCCTGGTCTATCTACTCTCCCTGGTGGTGAGTTACTTCTACGACCCGAAACTGGATGCCCCCCGATCGCTGTTTTTCTCAGCCTGGTTCACCAGCGTTGGCTTTGTGGTCGGCTTTCGCATGATGGCCACCCTACTCCTGCGGCAATTTCGTCCTCTGCAGGTGCCGGTATTTTTGATCGCCCCATCAGACCGTCTCAACACCCTGGCCCGCACCCTGGCAGTTCGATCGCACTACCGAATTGTCGGGGCTGCCCTGGCCACCCTGGCCAATTCCCCCATTACCCTCCAGAACATCCGCGCCAGTGGGGCCAGGGAAGTCCTGGCTGAGCAACTCCCGGATACGGTGCTGGCTTCCACCCTATACTGGCAACTGCGTAAGTGCGGCATCACCTTGCGACTGATCCCCTCCAGCCTGGAGACCCTGCATCGACGGGGAACGCCAGAGGTCTGTGCTGGCCTGCCCACCCTGCGGATGGCAGCCCCGTTTCCCCTCCTGAATGGCCTCGACTATCGGTTAAAGCGTTGCCTGGATTTTGTCTGTGCTCTGTTGGGATTGATCGGGCTAGCTCCATTGCTGATGGGGGTGGCGATCGCCATTGGGCTCAGTTCCCCCGGGCCAGTCTTCTTTCGCCAGGAACGGATCGGGCTGCATGGCCGCGTATTCCAGGTCTGGAAGTTCAGGACGATGATCTCCGGTGCAGCAGCAATGCAAACTGAGCTGGAGGCCAAAAATCAGAGTAAAGATGGGGTGCTGTTCAAAATCAAAGATGACCCTCGGGTGACACCATTGGGGCATTTTTTGCGGCGAACCAGTCTGGACGAACTGCCTCAACTTTTCAACGTGCTGTTGGGGCAGATGAGTCTGGTCGGTCCCCGGCCCCTCCCCCTGCGGGATGTGGAACGGTTCGACACCTGGCACCATATTCGCCATCAGGTGTTGCCGGGAATGACCGGTCTGTGGCAAGTGTCTGGACGATCGGAAATCGATGATTTCGGAGATGCAGTTCGTCTGGATCTTTACTACATTGATAACTGGTCCCTCAACCTGGACCTAGACATTCTGGTTGAAACCCTACGGATCGTTCTATTTGGGAAGGGGGCTTATTGAGCCAGGCTTGCCAGGCTGATTAACGGGAGATCAGTCGGAGCAGCGGCCAGAGCCCCAGGGAGAAGGATAGGAACCCCAGGGTAATGGCTCCGATCATCCAGTTCCGCATGGAGTCCAGCCGCTGATCCAGTTCCAGCATCGCAGCTTTCGACTTCCGGGCTGCCGTTTCAACCCGCTCCAGCTTCACCAGATACTCATCATCAGGTTTCACTTCATTCAGTTGATTGGTCAGGGTCTTCAGTTCCACCCGCAGCCGAACCCCCAGTTCATCGAGCTGGTTACGAACACTTTCCCGATGGCTATCCCAATCCCGTAGAAAATCAGACCGTTTGCGCTCAGATTCCTCCTTTAAGGCCTCAATCTGGCGGGCCAGATCAGCTTTCAGGGTTTGCTCTCGCTTCAGCGCCTCCTCACGAAACTGTTCCTGTTGACGTTCTGCACTGCGGGTCAGGGCTGTAAATCGCTGTTCACAGTCAACCTGAGATCGCTCCAGATCCTGTAGGGTCTGCTTAGCCTGATCAATGTATTCCGTGAGCTTATGATACGCATGCAGCAAATTCTCAAACTCGATCTGAACAGTCGTCAGATTTTCCAGGACTCCTGTGGACTGGGTCAACCGCTGCCGCAGGGTCGTCAGTTCTGCCTCTATTTGTTCCAGATTATTCAAGCCATCTCTCCTTTAAATAGGCAACCCAGTATCCTGATGTAAGCGTTTAAACCCTTGCTGCAAGCGATCGATCGTCGGTTGCAGTTCAGTCAGATGACGCCATTTGCTGGTCAGGGAACTAATTTGCCATTGAGCCAGAAGCATCCGCTGGTAAAGGGATTCCTCACCAAATAGAGCAGCCGTTTCCCGCAGAAACTGCCTGCCCAATTCGTCATCTCTCCAGCGATCGCGAATTTGCTGCACCCAGGTATAGACTTCCGCCAAATCAATTACCCCGCCTTCCCGACAGAACAGGAGCAGTTCTGGCCAGGGGCGTTGTTGCCGCTCTGCTTCCCGGAATCCCAACCGCAGGTAATCCAGCGCCTGGGACTGGTGATCAGGCAGTTGGCGACTGCAGGCACCAGCCAGATAAAGGGCAGACAGGTTGGTGGGAGTCTGTTCCAGCTGCTTTTTTAGGCGGTGCATCAGCGTATCTAGATTCTGCCGTCTCAGACTGAGATGAACAAATTCCTTTAGATCGAGGGGATTAAATCCTTGGAACAGGCGCATCAGTTCCAATTCCACCGGAGTCAGCTCCGAGACTTCGATGGGAAGCATCACTGGTTCTGTAGAGGCAGGGTCGATCGCTACTCTAGAGATGATCTTTTCCAATAAACCAGGACCAACCTGACTATGCCCTCGATAAATGAGATCGATCGCATCCATCAATTCCTCTGCCGATGAATTTTTCAGCAGATAGCCTCTGGCTCCAGCTTGCAGAGCTTCAGCCAGATACTGATCATCATCTTCGCTACTCAGAATCAGAACTTTCGTTTTTTGAAAACGTTGGGAAATGATTCGGGTTGCCGCCACCCCATTCATCACAGGCATGTGGATGTCGATCAGAGCCACATCGGGATGCAGAGCTTCGACCTGTTGAATGGCTGCCTGTCCATTCTCAGCAACACCAGCAACTCGAATATTCGTACTCGACTCCAGCAGTGCTTTAAGCCCTTCTCGAATCACTCGCTGATCATCAACCAGTAAGACATCAATCATGGCTGCTCAATAGAATCGATCCCGTTTCCCTACAAACTATCTATACGAGCAAAAACCAAGTCCTCAGCGCAAATTCGGATTAAATTGTCATTAGTCATGGGTACTCAACTAATCCAATGACCCAGGACTAATGACAAATTCTCCAAAGTCATTACCACCCAGCCAATCAAATGACAGATGACAAATACGATATGATGAGTGACGGCATATAGGATGAAGTAGTAAGAGAGTGTTATGGTACGCCAACGGTCTTTCCTATCCTTGATTCTGGGCTTGATTCTGGTTTTCGTGGTCAGCTTGAATATGCCAGCGATGGCTGCCAAGAAATCGACACCAACCTATACAGCGGCCCAACTGGAACAGATTCAGGTTTATCGTTCTAACCTGAAGGCTGTCAGCGATCGCCTGCCAGAACTGGTCCCTATGATTGAAAAGCGCCAGTGGACAGATGTTCGTGATTTCATCCATGGACCAATGGGTGAATTGCGGGTACGGATGAATCGACTAACTCGGAGTTTGTTACCGCAGGAACAGGCTGCAGCCACTGCCGCAGCCAGGGAAGTCTTTGAGCATCTGATCGAGTTGGATGAAGCTGCGCTGGCCCAAAGCTATTCCAAGATGGTGCGTAGCTATGGTGAAACCCTGCGGGATCTGAACGCCTATTTTGCCGCCGTGGCAAAGGGCTAAGGCAAAATAGATAGTCGCGAACGGCTGAATAGACATAAAACCTGGGGGAGAGAGGGAAGGACCAGAATTTTCCCTCTCTCCCTCATTTTTTAGGCCCATTGGAATATGACCCATATCGTTGTAATTGGTTGTGGCGTGGTTGGAGCCACGATCGCTTATGAGTTAAGCCGCAATCCAGATCTGAGCATCACAGTTCTGGATCGCCACTCCCCAGGGCTGGGTTCGACGGGGGCAGCTCTGGGAGTGATGGTGGGGATCCTTAGCCAGAAAGTGAAGGGAAAAGCCTGGGCGATGCGATCGGCCAGCATGCGCCGCTACGAAACCCTCATCCCTGAACTGGAAGCTTTGACAGGGCAAACCATTCCCTACAATCGCCAGGGCATTTTGAAACTTTGTTTTGCAGGGGATGATTTAACGGCCTGGAAAAACCTGGTGGAGATGCGGCAGACCCAGGGTTGGCGGCTGGAACTTCTGGAAATGGCCCGACTGCAGGCGGAATATCCACAGTTGGAGAACGATCGCCTGATTGGAGCTGTGTATTCTCCCCACGATCGTCAGCTCGATCCGACCGCTCTCACCCTGGCTCTGGTGGCAGCAGCAGCAGCCAATGGAGTCCTGTTTCGCTTTGATTGTACCGTACAGGATTTCTCAGCAGAAACTGGCTCGGTCCAGCAAGTGCAAACGGATGGGGAGACGTTTTTGGCAGACTGGGTGGTGATTGCAGCGGGTTTAGGATCGTTTGCCCTCACCCAAGCGCTGCATCAGCCAGTTGAGGTAAGGCCCGTCCTGGGGCAGGCGGTGCAAATACAGTTCGACCATCCCCTGGGGGACCCCGATCGCCAACCCGCCATTACCGGCGAGGATGCCCACATCGTTCCGGTAGGTGGAGGAGCCTATTGGGTCGGAGCCACGGTCGAATTCTCTGCCAATGGTTCAGCCCCGATCGCAGCTGCAGCCGCTCTGGAAGAGGTGCTGCAGCGGGCGACTGCCTTCTGTCCTGGACTGGCTAGAGGGACGATTGTCAAAACCTGGTCTGGGTTGCGACCCCGACCAGAGGGGCGTCCAGCACCGATCGTGGGTGCCCTTCCCACCTATAAGAATGTGCTCCTGGCCACTGGCCATTACCGCAATGGCATCCTGCTAGCACCCGCAACAGCAGACTATATTTGTCAGACAATTCTGCAACAGTAAATCAGCATGGTGCGTAGGGATGTCACATGTTATGTCCCCCCTACGCACCATTTCTGACAACACCGATTAGAAACTGAACTGGGTACGCAGATTCCCCACGTAAATGGGTGGGTTATTGCTGAAGTTATTCGGCTCCGCAATGATGTAAAAAGCCGGGACCAGGGCAATATTGTCGCTTACAGGGTAGAAGTAGGTAAATTCAAACTCGTACTGTTTCCCCCCATTGCCGCCCCCCGAGATGAGGAGGTTGCGCCCACTGGTGACGGTATAAGGCACCAGAAAGGAGAAGGTCGCCACGGCTCCCGCCTTACCCAGATCAGGGAAAGCGAGACCAATCTGATAGGCCTGAGCGGTGATGGAACCAGCCCGACCCAGACCATTAGGACGGAACAGATCAGTATTGGCAAACCCATATCGCCCAAAGATTCCAACCCACTTGGCAATTTCCAGATCAAAGTTAATCCCAAAGGTATCTGCCGTGGCATTGCCCAGAGGATTAATGAAACCAGGCGTTGTAACGGTATCGGCAGCAAAACCGTAAATTGGTTCTGTCCCAATCACACCACCACCCGGTGGTAAACCAATGTTGGTGCGGTTGTAAAGCAGACGGAGATTAAACTGCTTCACTGGAGTGAAGGTCAATTCAGCCGTCAGGGTATTCAAACCTCCAAACAGACCCTGGGTTTGCTGGGGGTTTGAAGCAGAGTTGAATGGGGCGAAAGGCAGAAACTCCACTTCTGCACCCAGGTAACCCACATTGAACTGGAATTGAGAACTGGGTTTCCAGGACACCACAGCCCCTGAACCCCGATCCAGACCATTGGTTAATGTACTCCCGATCGAGTTAAAGGTGCTGGCACCAAACAGGAAGAAGGTATAGCGGTTGTCGTCAAAGTGACGGTACCAGTTGACTCGGGGACCGGCAATTACCTGCAGGGTATCCGTAACGGGAAACCGGTAGAACAGGTCATGAATGATTACACTCGTGTTGGCCCCGATCCCTTCTCCTGGTAGAAATCCTCCCGTATTGACAAACGCCGTCTGGTCTGTGAAGGGTACCCCAAAAGTATTGAAGAGACCCGCTGAGGCCAGGGTGTTGGCTGGAGAAATGCCATTGCCGACGGCCAGTTGGGTTACCAGGCTATCTTTTCCGCTGAAGGACGTGGTCAGGGTCAGCCAGGCCAGGGAGCTGAAGGTAATACTGGGGGACTGGCTGATGCTCCGAACGGGTGGAATAGCTCCAGGAGCCTGACCTCCATTGAAAATGTTAACCCCTTCTGCCTGAATCGTCCCAGGCGAACCTGCACCAGTAATATTGAACCAAACCAGACCACTCAGCTTGGTCGTGGTTGAGAACTGTTGAGCTTCCAGGGTTGCTGTGCGAGCTTCCAGGGCATCCACTCGGCCCCGTAATGTTGCCAGCTCAGCCGCAAATTCCTCCTGCAGGCGTCTGAGGGTTTCCAGATCCTCTTTGGTCACCAGATTAGCTGTGGCTGAGGCAATCAATTCGTTCACCCGGTCCATACAGGCGTTCAGACCTGCTGCAAACTCGTAGCGGGTCATGGCTCTGCTGCCCCGATAAGTCCCATCGGGATAACCCGCAACACAACCATAGCGCTCCACCAGGGATTGCAGTGCCTGAAAAGCCCAATCAGAAGGCTGAACATCTGAAAGTTGGGAAACAGAATTTAACTGCTGCATGGATGCATCGGGTCCATCTGCCGATGAAACTGGTGCATCCAGATTGGTCATCTGATTGATTTCTGCTACGGAGCGGTAGGTATCTTTGGGAGCCGGATCGGCGATCGCACCCTGAGTACTCACCAACCAAACACCTGCGATCGCAGGTGCTACCCGCATCAGTTTCCACGCTGTGACAGCTCTTAGCATTGGCTCTATCATCTCCTCACACACAAATAAAAAACCAAGTAATTACACGCAAAAGGCAAAGCCGTATTTTGACCGGCAATCCTGAGTAGCAGATTAGTGAAAATTATGGGGGTGAAACTGTGGCCAAAGTGTCTAAACCTGCGAAAAGGTAAAAAAAATTTAGATGCGTGACGCTGTGGGCTCGATAGAGAATTTAGAGTTACCGATTTAAACCGAAATATCAGCAGTCAGATCCGGGTCTTTCTTCTGAGTTTTAAGGCTTAAAATTCAGCCTTAATATACTTGATGTACCTGAGTTCCTCCCCAGACCCTCACCCCCTTCTCCCAGAACGGGAAAAGGGGAGCATGGGGGAAATGTACAAAGTATATCAATACCTAAAATCCTCCCCTCATATAGCGAACTCCATTCTCAAGAGAACCCAAATTTCTCACTGGCCAGGAAATCACTCCATTACTTTCCTGCGTTAAGTTTAGTAGCCAGAATTACGAAAAATTACGGGCTAACCAACCTCTACAAGCCTTCAGAATTTGACCGTTCACCTTAAAACTGACATTACAATCCTTTGCGATTTGGAAATCGTAGAGGCTTCCTATCTATCAACTCTGTAACTTGCGTAACATTCTTCTTCTGGTCTTAGGCTTACTTTTCTTGTCAGCGGATCATTTGCAGTGGCTCTTACATGAATTGCAGATAAAGATTTGCTGAGTCTAAATACTCAAATCTCAAGGTATAGGTTTCAACATTAAGCAGCACCTGGCTGATCCTTGCTCAGGCATATCCTGTATTTGAAGTTTAGGGTTAGGGTTGATAGTCTTTCGTAGAAATGGGTTTGTTATTGGTCCCTTGTTAAGGAGGAGTTGAGTTGAGTAACCGGAAGTCAATTTATGTACCCCGACGTCAGGTAATCCGCGGCCTCTTGGCTGCTGGCGCTTTTGGAGCAACATCCCGAATTTGGACTGCCTGCACCCCCCAGGAAACTCAGAGTGGATCGAATTCTCCGGGCACTTCATCCCCGTCATCAGACAAGCCTCTGGTCGTTGGTTTTATTTATGTGGGGGCGAAGGATGATTATGGCTACAACCAGGCCCACGCCGAAGGAGCTGCTGCCGTCGCTAAATTGCCTGGGGTAAAGATTGTGGAGCAAGCCAGTGTACCTGAAACCACAGATGTTCAGGAAACTATGCGAAACATGATTGAACAGGATGGGGCAACTATCCTGTTCCCGACTTCCTTTGGATACTTTGATCCCCATATTGTCAAAATGGCGGCAGAGTACCCTGAGGTGCAGTTCTTCCACTATGGCGCTCTCTATGACGCATCCAAGCATCCCAAAAATATTGGTAGCTACTTTGGGGATGTGGATGAAGGTCAGTATATCTGTGGTCGGGTTGCAGCGATGACTTCCAAATCAGGTAAGTTGGGGTTTGTGGCAGCCAAGCCCATCACCCCTGTGCTGCGCAATATCAATGGCTTTATCCTGGGAGCCCGTAGTGTCAAACCCAACATTACTGTCCAGGTGATCTTCACTGGGGATTGGTCACAACCAGTGAAGGAAGCGGAGGCCACCAATAGTCTGGCTGATCAGGGGATTGATGTGGTCAGCGTTCACGTCGATAGCCCCAAGGTCGTCATCGAAACGGCTGAGAAGCGCGGGATTTACTCCTCCGGGTTTCATGCTGTTCAATCAGCCCTGGCTCCCAAGGGATATCTCACAGGTGCGGCCTGGGACTTCCCCAGTGCCTACAGCGAATTTGTGGAAAAAATCAAAGCCGGTAAGACCCTGATGAATGGTGGCATTCCCCATCTATCTCGGGGTGGCTTGAAAGAGAAGTACGTGAAACTGGCTCCCTTTGGCCCAGCCGTCAGCGAGGCCGCGAAAAAGGATGCCGAGGAAATGCTGGCCAAGGCCAATGATGGGACCCTGGTTGTCTATAAAGGTGGCACCAAGGACAACACAGGTAAAGAAGTCATTCCAACGGGTAAGGATCTGAAGATCACAGATAGTGCCCTGGATAAGACAGATTGGCTGGCTGAAGGTGTGATTGGTAAAGTCAAGGGTTAATCATGATGAGTAGTGCTCGGTGGCGTTCTACCCTGGAGGCGATCTGTATCCCCTTGGGGGCGTTACTTGTTTCATTGATATTATTCGGGTTGTTTTGTGGGGCTGCCAAAGCAAACCCGTTTGCAGTCTATGCCTCTATCCACAAAGCGGCCTTTGGTAGCTGGTTTGCTTTCCAGAACACGCTGATCCGGGCCGCTCCTCTGATGTTGACATCCCTCTGTACGGCCCTCCCTGCCCGCCTGGGGCTGGTCATCATTGGAAATGAAGGAGCTCTGGTGGTCGGTGGTATTGGGGCTGTGGCGATCGGTCTGGCATTGGGAACTAGCGCCCCCTCGTTGATCGTACAGATTGCCATGGCGATCGCGGCCTTGGTTTGCGGCGGCCTCTGGATTGGGGCAGTCGGGGCATTGCGCCACTACCGGGGCGTCAATGAGACGATCAGCAGTTTACTGCTCAACTATATTGCGATCGCCTTGTTGAACCACTTGGTCACCGGCCCGATGAAGGATCCGGCTTCCTTGAACAAGCCCTCCACCTTTCCCCTGGCGGATATCAACATGCTGGATAAACTCCCCGGCACTCGTATCCACTACGGATTGATTTATGGCCTGATTGCCTGTGTGATTGCCTACATCCTGATTCAGCGGACCACATTTGGATTTGCGGCCCGGACCTCGGGGGGCAACATCCGGGCCGCCCGCATCGCCGGACTCCCGGTGGGCAAACTGACCATGGCCATCTCCTTCCTGGCTGGTTCCTGCGCTGGTCTGGCAGGCATGGTGGAAATTGCTGCGGTGCAAGGCCGAGCCAATGCCTCCCTGAATGCCAACTATGGCTACTCTGGGATTCTGGTGGCGTTCATTTCCCGCCACAATCCTCTGGCTGCGACTCTGGTGGCGGTACTCTTAGGTGGGATTCTGGCCAGCGGCAGTATCCTGCAACGGGTTCACAATTTGCCCGATGCAACCGTCTATGTTTTCCAGGGCATTGTCTTCCTGGTGGTGATGTTCAGCGAATCTCTGTATGGCCGATTTGCCATCTTTAAAGAACCAGAGCGTCCTGCTACACCGCCAGTTTCCCCATCGTCCGCAGCAGCAGTTGTTTAATGTTTTACGGAGGAACTTTGCGTGGCCACAGAAGCAATCGGTTGGTGGGGCGTTCCCCTAGCGATCGCCGCCGGGACAATGCGCGGTGGAACCCCATTCCTGTTTGTTAGCCTGGGGGAATGCCTGACGGAGAAAAGCGGCAAAATTAACCTTGGCCTGGAGGGAACCCTGTTGACAGGAGCGATGAGCGCCTATGCCATTTCTTACCTGACCAAATCCCCCTGGATTGGCGTCCTGGTTGCCGGAATCGCGGGCATGACCCTGGGCCTGATCCATGCCTGGCTCTGCCAGCAGCCTCGCGTCAATGATGTGGCAGTTGGTATTGCCATGATTATCTTTGGCAGCGGAATAGCCTTTTTCCTGGGTAAACCCTTCATCCAGCCTTCGGCTCCCCAACTGCCGACGATCGACCTGGGGTACTGGAGTACGATCGCTCCCTTGAAGGAAGCGTTGCGCATCAGCCCCCTATTTGTGCTGGGGGTGGCTCTGGCTCCCCTGATGGCCTGGTTTTTTCGATCGACCCGCTGGGGGTTGTTTATCCGTGCCGTCGGAGACAGTCCCGATGCTGCCCGGGCCATGGGCGTTTCGATTAATCGGGTCCGGATGCTTTCCATTGTCGCCGGGAGTTTCCTGGCCGGGATTGGAGGAGCCTCCCTCTCCCTCTATTATCCTGGCGTCTGGAGTGAAGGAATTTCCAGCGGGCAGGGTTTGATGGCTGTGGCGCTAGTGATTTTCGCCCGCTGGAACCCAGTCCAGTGCCTGTATGCCTCTCTGTTCTTCGGTGGAGCCCAGTCCCTGGGACCTGCCTTGCAGTCTATCGGGGTCACTCAGGGATACTACCTGTTCAATGCCGCCCCCTATATTCTGACCCTGGCGATTATGGTCATCACCTGTTCTCCTAAACGAACACTGAGTGGTGTTCCTGGTGCCCTGGGCACCAACTCCTGAGGAGGGGACAGCATGGGACGTTTTGTTGCAGCTGACCCCTACCCCTACCCCTATAACGGGGACCTGCGCCCGGAGAATACGGTCCTGATAATCATTGACATGCAGACAGATTTCTGTGGCCAGGGGGGCTATGTAGACAAGATGGGCTATGACCTGTCTCTCACCCGGGCTCCGATCGAGCCCATCCGGAGACTGTTGTCTGTTTTTAGAGCTGGGGGATATGGGGTGATCCACACCCGGGAAGGTCACCGTCCCGACCTGTCTGACCTGCCAGAGAACAAGCAATGGCGATCGCGCCAGATTGGAGCCGGGATTGGAGACCCTGGTCCCTGCGGTCGCATCCTGGTCCGGGGCGAACCGGGGTGGGAGATTATTCCCGAGCTAGCACCTCTCCCCGGAGAACCCATTATTGATAAACCGGGGAAGGGTTCCTTCTACGCCACAGATCTGGATTTGTTATTAAAGCGTCAGAGGATACAGAACATTGTGCTCACAGGTATTACAACAGATGTTTGTGTTCACACCACAATGCGAGATGCTAACGATCGGGGCTATGAATGCTTGATGCTCTCGGATTGTACAGGGGCCACAGACTACAACAACCATCTCGCCGCCCTGCAGATGATCAAGATGCAAGGTGGTGTGTTCGGGGCAGTCGCAACTTCAGAAGCACTGATTCAGGCCATTCAAGGGGGATGATTCATGACCAATTTCAGGAGGGTGTTACAATGACCACCACAGATCCTTCCACGGCTAATTCGGGTTCGGCATTAATGGATAGCAGTCATCACTACTCGGGTCCACCAGAGTTGGAAGCCGTGAGCATGACCAAGCGCTTCGGAAGTTTCACGGCCCTGGATAATGTCTCCCTGAAATTGTCATCTGGAACCTTCCATGCGTTGTTGGGAGAGAATGGAGCTGGGAAAAGTACTCTGGTCAAATGCATTATGGGGTTCTACACCCCCACTTCCGGCCAGATTATGGTGGGGATGCATGAGCGAGAGATTAATAGCCCCAGAGATGCCCACAAGTATGGCATTGGCATGGTCTACCAGCACTTCACCTCCGTACCAGCCATGACCGTGGCTGAAAATCTGGTACTGTCCAAATTCGATAGTTCTAACCTGATTAACTGGAAACAGGAGTGTGAAGAACTGGCCGAGTTCATGAAGTCTTCCCCCTTTCAATTGGACTTAAATACCCCGATCGCCCAACTGGCCGCCGGTCAAAAACAGAAGCTAGAAATTCTGAAGCAGCTTTACCTGAAGAATCGGATTCTGATTCTGGATGAGCCCACCTCCGTGCTCACCCCTGGTGAGGCTGATGAAGTGCTGGGACTGCTGCGGGAAGAAGTCACCGCCGGTCGCCTGAGTGTGCTGATGATTTCCCACAAGTTTCGGGAAGTCACCACGTTTACCGATGAAGTCACTGTCCTCCGCAAAGGCAAATTTGCTGGGCATGGGTATGTGAAAGACCTGACGGTGGCTGATATGGCTCAGATGATGCTGGGTGAGGCGAGGGAGCAAAAGCAGGTTGAAAAAAATACGGCTGCCGAACCAAAGCCCGTGTTGGAAATTATGGATATCCATGCCAATAAGGACAATGGCTTACCTGCAGTGAATGGGGTTAAGTTGACCGTGCATGCCGGAGAGATTGTGGGGGTAGCTGGGGTGTCCGGAAATGGTCAGCGGGAGTTGGTTGAGGTCCTGGCAGGTCAACGGACAGCCACTCAGGGACAGGTTAAAGTCAGCGGGGATCTCTATACCGCAACCCGATCGGAGATGGCTCGCCATCACATTTACTGCCTGCCAGAGGAACCCTTGCGGAATGCCTGTGTTCCCCACATGAGTGTGGCCGAGAACCTGGCCCTGCGCACCTTTGATCGTCCCCCCCAAGCCTGGGGACCCCTTCTGATCCTGAAAGCGATTCGACAGGCTGCTGTGAAGCTGATTGGCACCTTCTCCGTCAAGACCCCTTCACCGGACACTCCGATCGGCAACCTCTCCGGTGGCAATGTCCAGCGGGCGGTTTTGGCACGAGAGCTATCCTCCGAGGAAATTAAACTGCTGATTACTGCCAATCCTTGTTTTGGCCTAGACTTTTCTGCCGTGGAATACATCCATGGCCAGATTGTCGAAGCCCGTAACCGGGGGGTCGCTGTGCTGCTGTTCAGCGAAGACTTGGATGAAGTCTTGAAACTCTCCGATCGCATCCTGGTCATGAGCGGTGGTAAGTTTGCCTACGAAAGCTCGATCGCCGAAGCCGACTTTGCCAAAATCGGCCAGAGTATGGCTGGTCACTAGCACCCTCTCTCTTTAGGACAACCCCCATGATCCCGATCGCTGCCCAACCTTACGATTACGAGCTGCCTACTGATAGTAAAGTCGCCCTGATCATGATCGACATGCAGCGCGATTTTCTGGAACATGGTGGCTTTGGAGATGCCCTTGGTAACGAAGTGACTCGATTGCAGGCAATCGTCCCCACTGTTAAACAACTGCTGGACGCTTTTCGAGCCGCCAACCTGTTGATTATCCACACCGTGGAAGGCCACAAACCCGATCTTTCGGACTGTCCTCCATCCAAGCTGAACCGGGGAAAAGGCAGCCTTAAAATTGGGGATCCAGGCCCCATGGGCCGCATTCTGGTTCTGGGAGAAGCAGGCAACGGCATCGTACCTGAATTGGCTCCCCTGCCTGGCGAAATCCTGCTGGAGAAGCCAGGGAAAGGAGCCTTCTGTCGAACCAACCTGGAGACCATCTTGCAAGAACGGGGGATTACCCATCTGGTGATCGGGGGCGTCACCACCGAAGTCTGTGTACAGACAACGATGCGGGAAGCCAACGATCGGGGCTACGAATGCCTCCTGGTCGAAGATGCCACCGAAAGCTACTTTCCAGAGTTCAAGCAAGCCACCCTGGAGATGGTCCGTGCCCAGGGTGGCATCATCGGTTGGACGGCTCCCGCATCTGCTGTAATTGAGGCATTGCAGAAGCTGCCTGCACTGTCATCCGTGTCCTAAACCGGCCCCCTAAAGGCATTGTACCCAACGCCTGGGAAGATTTAGGATTTGCGGCCCACCAGCTTATCGCGCAGGTGTTTGATCTGGTCCCGGTATTTGGCGGCTTCTTCAAACTCCAGTTTCTTGGCGGCTTCTTTCATCCGGGCTTCTAACTGGATAATGAGTTCCGGGATGTTTTCCAGGGGTAAGTCATGGGCCTGGTCATAGACGACTTCCAGTTCCTGGGCATTCAACCGGCGCGAGACTTCCAGAAAAGCCAGGATAGCGTTGCCAGATTTTTTGACGATCGGTTTGGGGATAATCCCGTGTTCTTCGTTGTACGCCATTTGAATGGCCCGCCGCCGCTCGGTCTCGCTGATGGCTTTGGCCATGCTGTCGGTCAGGTTGTCGGCATAGAGGATGGCCTGTCCCCGAATGTGGCGGGCGGCGCGACCGATCGTCTGGATCAACGATCGCTCAGCTCGCAGGAAACCCTCCTTGTCCGCGTCCAGGATGGCTACCAGGGACACCTCTGGCAGGTCGAGTCCTTCCCGCAGCAGGTTGACGCCCACCAGCACATCGAAGTCTCCATCCCGTAAATCCTGAATGATTTCAATCCGCTCGATTGAATGGATTTCAGAGTGTAGATAGCGCACTCGAGTTCCTCGTTCTTGCAAGTACTCGGTCAGATCTTCGGCCATCCGCTTGGTTAAGGTGGTGACCAGAACTCGTTCGTTGCGTTCTGTGCGATCGCGAATTTCGCCATACAAATCATCAATCTGACCAGCGGTGGGACGCACAAAGATTTCCGGGTCCAGAACCCCAGTGGGACGAATAATTTGTTCTGCGATGCGTTCCTGAGATATTTCTAGCTCCCAATCGCCAGGAGTTGCTGAGACAAAAATACACTGATTCACCTTGTTCCAGAATTCCTCTGACTTGAGGGGGCGATTGTCGGCAGCACTGGGGAGTCGAAAGCCGTGGTCGATCAGGACTTTCTTGCGGGATTGATCCCCATTGTACATACCTCGCAACTGGGGCACAGTGACGTGGGATTCATCCACCACCAGCAACCAGTCCTTCGGGAAGTAATCAATCAGACATTCCGGCGGTTCCCCCGCTTCTCGTCCGGCCAGATGGCGGGAATAGTTTTCAACTCCGTTGCAATAACCCACTTCCCGCAACAGTTCCAGGTCATAGCGGGTGCGCTGCTCCAGGCGTTGTGCTTCCAGGAGTTTGTTGGCCTGCTCCAAAGCTTCCAACTGGTCCTTGAGTTCAGTTTCGATCTCATTGCAGGCCACCTCCAGACGATCCTCTGGGGTGACGAAGTGGCGGGCCGGATACACGTTCACGGCTTCCATGCTCTGCAGGGTGGCTCCCGTCACTGGATCCACATAACGGATAGCATCAATTTCGTCGCCAAAGAATTCAATCCGCACAATCCGGTCCTCGTAAGCAGGACCAATTTCCAGCACATCCCCCTTCACCCGGAAACGGCCCCGGCCCAGATCCAGATCATTGCGGGAGTACTGGATTGAGGCCAGATCTCGCAAGATCTGCCGCTGATCTACCTCGACCCCCACTCGAAATGGGATGGACGCCTTCAGATATTCCTGGGGAATCCCCAGACCGTAGATGCAACTGATGGAGGCGACCACAATGACATCCTTGCGCTCGAACAGCGATCGGGTGGCCGAGTGCCGCAGCATATCAATCTCTTCGTTGATAGAGGCAGTCTTGGCGATGTAGGTATCCGTCACCGGGATATAGGCTTCCGGCTGATAGTAGTCGTAATAGCTAATGAAGTACTCGACAGCATTATCAGGGAAAAACTCCCGCATCTCGTTACAGAGCTGAGCTGCCAGAGTTTTGTTATGGGCCAGAACCAGGGTAGGCTTTCCAATTTGATCGATCACGCGGGCGATCGTATGAGTTTTTCCCGTACCCGTGGCCCCCAGCAGGGTCTGATGGGCGTACCCAGCCTGCAGGCCAGCCGTAAGCTGCTGAATAGCTTTCGGTTGATCGCCAGTAGGTTCAAACGGAGCCTGAATCTTAAACTGCGCCATGGGAAAGCCCTGTCATACCTACCCTGTGATTTTAGCGCAGGGACTCACTGCCTGATGGTGCTGTTCCGGATAGGGGTTCCCTGCTATGGGTAGAGTCCTCTGGACAGAGTCAGACAGGTTTTCCACACTCTACGCCAGATGAATCATTTGTCATGATTAATTCAGTGTCAGAAGGACGATCACCATGAATTTCTCAATCCAATCGGTTTACACCTGGTATCGCAACACGCTTCGTAACCCCAAGTATCGCTGGTGGATTATTGGGGGAACGCTGGTTTATTTGCTCAGTCCCTTTGATATCGCTCCAGATTTTCTGCCTATCTTGGGTCAGATTGATGACTTGGCGATCGTGACTCTTCTGGTGGCGGAAGTATCCAGTCTGCTGATGGATACCTACAAGACCCGCAGAAAAGAGGCCCCTCAGACAACTCCAACCGCAGAAGGTGCTGGTGATGCTGAGAGCAATGGCACGGTGGATGTGGATGCCATTTCCATGTAATCAAACCCACTCCTCTCCATAGCGGTGGTGCATGCACCACCGCTATGGGGGGTTTGTACAGTCCAGGAATTTCCTGGTCAGGTCTATGGCAACCTCGGGGGAATTAGCCGTCATAACCCGATGGGACAGGCCACAGAAGAACGCTGCACTCTCAGTTCCAGGGTTCAGTAAAATTACCGATCGTTCAGCTTTGATGGCCAGTGCCACCTCCGAAGCCGTGCCTGCTCCCATGCCACAGGCAATCACCACCTGACTGGAGAGGATATTCAGGGTATTTCGGGCATGCCCCAGGTCTGTAATGATGGGGATATCTACTGCTGCAGACATGCCCGCCCGATCGCTCGTAGGCAAAATTCCGATCGTCAGCCCTCCGGCTGCTTTGGCACCCCGGCTGGCAGCATCCATGACCCCTGATGCTCGTCCACCCGTCAGCAATACCCAACCGGCCTCGGCAATCCGCTGACCCAGTTCAAAGGCATTGGTGATATCTTCGGTAGTGCGTCAAACTGATGTGGGTCTGGTAGAGTAAGGAATCAACGATTCACCTACTCAAGCTATGGAATGTAAGCTCTGCGGTCATTCTAAGACTCACAAGCATGGCAAGATGCCGAATGGGCATCAACGCTACTTTTGCCTGGGGTGCCAACAAACCTTCTCAGAGAGTTTTGACACCCTCTACTACTACCGTCACGTCAGTCCAGAGCAAATTCAACAAGTCCTGCAAGCTCACAGTGAGGGCACCAGTTTAC